>JAPPLF010000078.1 GCA_028874215.1 Acidobacteriota bacterium | reverse complement strand
CACACCGGAGTTCGGCGGTTAGGAAACCGCCGCTCCTATGGGAGGGGCGATTTCCAATCGCCCGGTCTTCGGCGCCCAGTTCGTCACACTGGCGTTCGGCGGTTGGGAAACCGCCGCTCCTATGGGAGGGGCGACTTCCAATCGCCCAGTCGTCGGCGCCCAGTTCGTCACACCGGAGTTCGGCGGTTAGGAAACCGCCGCTCCTATGGGAGGGGCGATTTCCGATCGCACGGTCGTCGGCACCCAGTTGCCACACCGGCGTTCGGCGGTTGGGAAACCGCCGCTCCATTCTTATTCTACCGGGATTTCGCCAGCTACCGGCCGGTGGGGGAGCATTTCTCTAACGGGAGTCGCGTTTGTCCTTTTTGATGAACTGTCCCAATTGCGGACCCCGTTCGGCCTACGAGTTTCACTGCGCGGGGGAATACCAGAAGCGGCCGGCGCAAGGGGCGCCGGAGCGGGACTGGGCCCGCTACCGCTATTTCAGGAAGAACCACCCGGGAGAGGAACTGGAGTGGTGGCTCCACTCCATGGGATGCCGCTGCTGGTTCCTGGCCAGGCGCGTCGTCGCCTCCAACCAAGTGGTCTCCAGCTTCTGGCCCCATGAGTTGGGAGAGCCCGGGACCGGACCCGGCGGAAGTTGAAAGGCTCCATGCGGCGACTGGATCCGAAACCGGGAGAGCTCCTGGACCGCGGCCGGCGGATCTCCTTCCGCTTCGACGGCAAGACCTGCGAAGCCCATCCCGGAGACACGGTGGCCTCGGCCCTGTTGGCCTCCGGGGTGAGCATCTTCTCCCGCAGCTTCAAGTATCACCGGCCCCGCGGGCTGCTCTGCGTCTCGGGCAACTGTCCCAACTGCCTCATGAACGTCAACGGGACGCCCAACGTGCGCACCTGCATGCAACCGGTCCGGGACGGGGACGAGGTGAAGTCCCAGCACTGCTGGCCGTCGCCCCGCTGGGACCTGCTCTCCCTGATCGAGCGGTTGGACGCTCTGATGCCGGTGGGGTTCTACTACAAGACCCTGATCCGTCCGCGCCTCATGTGGCGGCTGGCCGAACCGGTCATCCGGCGCCTTGCCGGCCTGGGGAGCCTCAAGCACTCGAACGGGAAGCCCTCCCATTACGAGCACCAGCATCAACACACCGAGGTCGCGGTGGCGGGAGGCGGAGCCGCGGGAATGGCGGCGGCTCTGGCCGCTGCCGATTCCGGCGCCCAGGTGGTCCTGGTGGAGAGCGAATCGGAACTGGGGGGACGGCTCCGGTCCCGGTCCGGCCCGGTCGCCGATCCGGACACCGGAGCCTCGGTTGCCGGTTTCGAGTTGGCCCGCACCTGGAGCCGCAAGGTCCTGGACCACCCCGGGATTCGGGTCCTGACCGGATCATTGGCCTTCGGCGCGTACGAGGGACGGCTCCTCAGCATTGCCCGGGGAGATCGCCTCATCCATCTCCGGTACGACCAACTGGTGGCGGCGACGGGCAACCATGAGTATCCCCTCCTGTTCGCCGGCAACGACCTGCCGGGCGTGATGCTGGGCTCCGGGGTCCGGAAACTCCTGAACCTGTACCGGGTCCGGCCCGGGACCCGCGCCGCGGTGGTGGTCTCGGACGACGAAGGTCTGGAGCTGGCGCTGGAGCTCCACGATGCCGGGGTCGAGCTGTCGGTGGTGGTGGACCGGCGCTCCGATCCGTCCGCAAGCCCCTCCGCCGGCCGCCTCGCCGATCTGGGCGTGCACCATCTCCGCGCATCCCATCCGGTTGCGGCCCAGGGAAGGCGGAAAGTCGAGGCGCTGAGAGTGGCCGTCGGCCCGGCTGGGGGTGTTTCGAACCGGCACCGGGTGGCCACCTATAAATGCGACCTGGTCTGCCTCTGCTCGCCCTGGTCGCCGGCCATCGAACTCCCGCGCCAGGAGGGGGGCAAGGCGCGTTTCGACACCGGCAGCAACCAGCACGTCTGCGCATCCCTTCCGGCGCACGTCCACGCGGCGGGCCACCTGGAAGGGGCACGGGACCTGCCATCCCTGCTCCGCCAGGGCCGGACCGCCGGGTTGAGGGCCGCGGCGGCCGTTCGTCCGCTGGACGGTGAGGCGGCCCGGCGACTGGAACGGCTCGACCGGATGGACCGGCAACTGCGGGAGGAGGCGCGGTCCGGGAAGGACCGGGAGGAGATCCCCTTTCCCCGCCAGAGCCCGGGAGGAGAGAAGGCCTTCGTCTGCCTCTGCGAGGACGTGACGGACAAGGACGTGGCCAACGCGGTCCAAGAGGGGTTCCGCGAAATGGAGCTCCTCAAGCGCTACACCACGGCCACCATGGGCCCCTGTCAGGGGAAGATGTGCCAGATGCTCCTGGCCGGCGCCTGCGCCCGGGAGACCGGGCGCACCCTGCACGAGACCGGGAGGACCACGTCGCGTCCCCCGGTCGCCCCCGTCTCCTTGGGAGTCCTGGCGGGTCCCCACCACCACCCGGTCAAGCTGACGCCGCTTCACGAGCGGCACGAAGCGGCCGGCGGCGAACAGATGGCCATGGGGGAGTGGATGCGCCCCTTCAGCTACGGGAACCCGGAGGAGGAATGGAGGGCGGTTCGGGAGCGCGTCGGGGTCATCGACGTGAGCACGCTGGGCAAACTGGAGGTCCAGGGCCGCGACGCGGGCAAGCTGCTGGACCTGGTCTACACCCACCACTTCTCCAACCTGAAGCCGGGGCGGATCCGCTACGGGGTCCTCTGCGGCGAGGATGGAATCATCCTGGACGACGGCACCGTCAGCCGCCTGGCCGAAGACCACTTCTACATCACCACCACCACGGGCAACATCTCCTTCGTGGAGCAGTGGATGGACTGGTGGGCGGTGGTGTCCGGCTTCTGTGCCCACGTCACCGAAATCACCGCTAGCTTTGCCGCCGTCAATCTGGCCGGCCCCGGGGCCCGGACGGTCCTCTCCCGTTTGACCGGCCTGGATCTCTCCAACCAGGCGTTCCGTTACATGCGCTGCCGCACGGCGACGGTGGCCGGCGTGCCGGCGCGACTGCTCCGGATCGGGTTCGTGGGCGAGACCGGCTGGGAGATCCACGTTCCCGCCTCGTACGGGGCGTATCTCTGGGACACTCTCCTGGAAGCGGGAGCCGATCAGGGGATCGCCCCCTTCGGCGTCGAGGCCCAGAGGATCCTCAGGCTGGAAAAGAAGCACTTCATCGTGGGTCAGGACACGGACGCCCTGAGCAATCCATTCGAGTCGAACATGGGCTGGGTGGTGAAAATGGACAAACCGGATTTCATCGGCCGGCAGGCTCTCCGGAAAGCCATGAAGGAGGGTGCGCACAACCGCCTGGTCGGTTTCGTGACCTCCCGGCGGGTGCACGAGGGGACGGCCGTGGTCCGTGACCGGCAGCCGGTGGGGCGCGTCACCAGCGCCCGCTGGATCCCCCACCAGGACCGCTGCATCGGATTGGCCTGGGTCCCGGAAGAGGATGCGGCGGATGGATCGCCGATCCTGATCAGTCACGAAGGCTCTCTGCTCCCGGGACAGGTGCACGCCGCGCCCTTCTACGATCCGAAGGGCGCAAGGTTGAGAAGTTGACCATGCCCGACGCTTGGAATCCGCTCCGCCGATCCCCCATGCATGCCCGGTTGCGGGAGGCGGGGGCCGTCTTCGAAACCGGATCCGGTTGGGCTCGGGCCCGCCATTTCGGGGACCCGGAAGCGGAGTTTCAGGCCGGCAGCACGAGTGTCGTCCTCTCGGACCTGAGCGGGACCGGGAAATGGCAGGCCAGGGGCCGTGACCTGGAACGCGATCTCGAGCCCGGCGTTTCCGGGAAGGTCCCGGCTCCGGGCCGCGTGGCCGGCACCCGGACCGGCTGCCTCTGCCGCATGACGCCCGGAGAGGCCTTGTTCCTCTACCAGGACGGGCCGCCGGAGCATCGACAGGTGTCCGGGGCAGACGGAGACGGCTGTCTCCACCTGCTGGAACGAACCGACGGGCTCGCCCTGATGGCGCTTTGGGGACCCGAGTCCCGGCGCGTCCTGGCCAAGCTCACCACCCTCGACCTGAGAGAAGAGGCGCGCCCCCACGGGACCTGCGCCGCGGCGCCCATGGCGGGCGTCCGGGTTCTTCTGATCCGCTGGGACCGGGGCGGGTTGCCCACTTACCCGATCCTGGTGAGCGCCGAGTACGGCGCCTATCTCTGGGACATGGTCCTGGAAGCGGGGAGGGAGCATGGTCTCCGTCCCTGCGGTCTGGACGGGTGGAAGCGACTGGAGGAGTAGCGAGTGTCACGCCTGTTCCGCTTCGATCCCATGTGGCAGGAGCATCGGCTCCGCGACCGCTACGACGTGGTGGTGATCGGCGCCGGCGTGCACGGACTGGCCACCGCCTACTATCTGGCCCGCCGCGGGATCACCGACGTGGCGGTCCTGGAGAAAGGCTACCTGGGATCGGGAAACAGCGGACGCAATACGGCCATCCTCCGGGCCAACTACCGGACCCCGGAAGCCATTCCCTTCTACGCCGAGAGCCTGGCCCTCTACGAGGAACTCTCCGACGACCTGGACTACAACCTGCTGTTTTCGCAGCAGGGCCACCTGACGCTGGCCCACACCGAGGCCGCGGTCAACGGCCTCCGGGTGCGGGCCGAAGCCAACCGCATCATGGGGGTCAGGAGCCGGATCATCGGCCCGGCCGAAATCAGGCGCATGGTCCCGGCCCTCGACACCTCTTCCGCCCCCCGGTATCCGATCATGGCCGCCCTGTATCACGCTCCGGGAGGAATCATCCGCCACGACGCCGTGGTCTGGGGCTACGCCCACCAGGCCAGCCAACTCGGCGTCGAGGTCCATGCCCATACCGAGGTCCTGGACCTGGGCCTCCAGGCGGGCAGGATAGCCACCGTCCACACGAATCGGGGGACGATCCGGACCGGCGCCGTGGTCAACGCCACTTCCGGCTGGTGCTCCCTGATCGCGGCCATGGCGGGCGTGGAGCTCCCCATCGTCAGCCACCCGCTACAGGCCTGCGTCACCGAGCCCATGGAGCCCCTGCTGGACAAGGTCATCGTTTCGGCCAATCTGCACGTCTACGTGAACCAGACTCCCCGGGGAGAGTTCGTGATCGGGGCGGAGATCGACCCCTATCCCTCCTACCACCTGGGCTCCACCCTGCCCACGCTCAAGTCGATGGCGTTCCACGCTTTGGAGCTGTTTCCCGATCTGCACCAGGTCAAGGTCCTGCGCCAGTGGGGAGGGATCTGCGACATGACGCCCGACTACAGTCCCATCATCGACGAACACCCGGAAGTCGGCGGCTTCTTCATGGACGTGGGGTGGGGCACCTATGGGTTCAAGGCGGGTCCGGCCGGCGGCAAGTGCCTGGCGGAGCTGATCGCCACCGGAAGGACGCCCGAGTTGATCAAGGCCTTTTGCTTGACCCGCTTTCACGAAAACCGGCTGGTCGGAGAGAAGGCCTCGGCCGCCGTCTCGCACTAGAGACCGGACGGAGGCGGGGGCTTGCAACCGGAGCCCCCGGAAGCGTACTCTCCGCACTACGCCGGGGGCGTCGACGCAGTCGCAGAGAACCGGAAACCCCGGCACGATTGGGGTCCGAAACACAACTGAATCAGGGGAGAAATCATGAGCGGACTGGAAGAGACTCGAAGACTGGTGGACGCGGGCGAACTCGAATTCTTTCTCTGTTCCTTCGTGGAGATGGGGGGTATGCCCAAGGCCAAGCTGGTGCCGGCCAAGCGCATCGACGACATGGCCGCCGGCAGCGCCGGATTCGCCGGATTCGCAGCCGGGAACATGGGCCAGGGTCCGCACGACACCGACATGATCGCCATCCCCGACTTCTCCAGCGTGACCCGGATTCTCTGGCGTCCCAACCTGGCCTGGGTGGCTTCCAACATCCAAGTGGACGAGAAACCGTGGCCCTACTGCCCCAGGACGATTCTGCAGAACAACCTGGAGCAGGCGCGCCAAAAGGGATATGTCCTCAAGGTGGGAGTCGAGCCCGAATTCATGCTGCTCCGGAGGGGTGAGGACGGCGGCTACGCCCCCTTCGATCCTTTGGACCGCCTGGACAAGCCGTGCTACGACCTGACGGCGCTCAACCGGAGCCTGGACCTGATGACGACCCTGGTCCGGTACCTGGACCAGATGGGCTGGGGCCCCTACGCCAACGACCACGAGGACGCCAACTGCCAGTTCGAGATCAACTGGACCTATTCCGACGCCCTCCGGACCGCCGACCGCCACACCTTCTACCGCTGGATGGTCAAGGCCCTGGCCGAGGAGCGGGGATTGACGGCGACCTTCATGCCCAAGCCCTTCTCCCATCTGACCGGCAACGGCGCCCACTTTCACATCAGCCTCTGGGACGCCGAGACCGACGAGAACCTGTTTCTGGATGAATCGGACGAAAACGGGCTCTCCCAACTCGCCTACCACTTCATCGGAGGACTCAAGAAGCACGCCCGCGCCGTGACGGCGGTGACCGCACCCATCGTCAATTCCTACAAGCGGCTGATCCGGGGCGCTCCCCGCTCGGGGGCGACCTGGGCTCCCGTGTTCGTCACCTACGGGGCCAGCAACCGGACGCAGATGATCCGGATCCCGGATGCGGGGCGCATCGAGAACCGGACCGTGGACGGCGCCACCAACCCCTATCTGGCCGCCTCCGTCATGCTGGCCGCGGGCCTGGACGGGATCGAGCACGAGCTGCCGGCCGGCACCCGAAACGACCGCAACCTGTATGAGGTCCCCCGGGAGCAGTTGAGGGCCGAGGGGATCGATCTCTTGCCCGAAAACCTGTCGGACGCCATCGACGCCCTGGAGCAGGATCCGGTGGTCCTTGGAGCCCTGGGGTCCCCCTACGGCGAATATTACGTCCAGATGAAGCGCGAGGAGTGGAAGGCCTACCACGACTCGGTCTCCCAGTGGGAGGTCGACCGCTACCTGGGGCAGTTCTGAGCTACGCCCGTTCCGTTCCCACAACGTCATGCAGGGTCTGACTCTCGCGCTGTTGGCCTGCCTGTGCGTGTCCGTCAACTACATCACGGGAAAACTCGGCGTCACCGGCTTCGGTCCCGACAGCTTCAGCCTGGTCTGGATCACGGCGGCCGCCGTCTACACTCTGGCGGCCGTCCTGGCGACGGGACGCACCCGCCAGTTGAGGCTGCCCCGGGCGGTCTGGGGGCGGGTTCTGGCCCTGGGCGTTCTCACCGGGCTGCAGATGATCCTGTTCTGGTGGAGTCTGGACCTGCTCGACGCCCCGTTCGCCGCGTTCCTGGGACGGTTCGAACCGGCCCTGACCATCCTGCTGGCCGGTCTCCTGTTGGGTGAGCGGCTCCAGTTCCGCGAGGGACTGGCCATCGGAGTCATGATCGTGGGCGGGAGCCTGAGCACCGCCGGCGTCTGGCAGGAAGTGGGACTGGGCGTCCTGCTGGTGATGCTGGCCTCCCTGACCATGTCGTTGCAGTTCGTCCTGGGCAAGAACCTGGTGGCGGGAGTCCACCCCGGCATCATGGTCTTCTACCGGGCGGCCATCGCGTCGGCGATGATGTTTCTGTGGGTCGCGGGTCCGGGAGAGGCCCGCTTCGACGTCGCTCCCTTCTACTGGGGGATGACACTGTTCGGAGCGTTTCTGGGTCCCTTCGTCGGATACACGCTGCTGTTTCACTCCTACCGCTTCTGGGACGTGACCCGCACCGCCATGGTCATGACCCTGCAGCCGCTTTTCGTACTCCCTCTGGGACTGATCTTTCTGCCGGAGCAGGGGCTGAGTTCCCGGCAACTGCTGGGCGGACTCCTGATTTTGGCAGGAGCACTCTGGCTGATCGCCATTCACCGCGCCCACGGGGCAGATGGCCGCCGAACCCCCGCGACGGTTTCGGAAGATTGACTCTCTCCGGCCCTTTGGATAGTTTCGACCGGATCGGACCACTGGAAAGGAGCCCGTAAAATGACTTCAATCGTTGCAGCGTTCCCGGCCGCCAGAGTCGCGGGAATCGCCCTGGTTTTCTGTCTGCTCGCATGGCCTCAGGCGCACGCCGCTCCGCCCGGAGACAGCGCCGCTCTCACCCATATCGGCAGTCAGAAACAGTTGTTCATCGACGACTACATCATCCACCGGATGGACCACGTCAAGCGCATGCTGAACCCGGCGGTCAAGGCGCCCAACAACCCCATCATCGAAGCCGACCGGCCCTGGGAGAGCAACTACCTGCGCTGCAACCAGGTGCTCTACGACCCCAAGGACGGCCTGTTCAAGATGTGGTACACCTCCTACACCGAATTCAGGGGAACCAAGGACGCCGGCGACGGCTACCGGACCCAATGGAGCCGGGACGGCGACGGGTACGCGAGGGAGCGGGTTCCGGACCCGTACCACTATTTCAACGATCCCAACGGCTCCCAAATGGCCTTCTGTTTCGCCACCTCCAAGGACGGGTTCAACTGGGAGAAACCCAACCTGGGCAAGGTGGAATTCCAGGGATCCCGGAACAACAACATCCTGCCCCCGGGAACCCGCTTTCCCAACATGCTGGATCCCAACGAGAAGGACCCCTCGCGCCGCTACAAGTCGGCAGCCGACGACTACAAGTTCCACGGCTACCATTTTGGCCGGATCAACCTCTACCACTCCCCCGACGGGATCCAGTGGACCACGGCGCCCGAGAACCAGGAGATGGACATCTCCGACAAGCAGGGCCGCTGGGGACCCAACAGTTTCATGGGCTGGGATCCCATCAAGGGGGTCTACGTGACCCACATCGAGAGCTGCCTGCACCGGCGCTGCCCCCTGGGGAAACGGATCACGGGCCGCTCCGAGAGTCCGGACTTCATCCGCTGGTCGGAGGTGGAGACCATCATGATCCCCGATGACCGGGATGCGCCGGACGCCGAGTTCTACGCCTTCCCGGCCTTCACCTACGAAGGGGTCTACATCGGCGTCCCCTGGATCTTCCAGACCACCGAGGGTCTTCACTATCCCCAACTGGCGTTCAGCCGCGACGGCGTCACCTATCAGCGCCCTTTCCGGGAAGCCTTCGTCAAACTCGGAGACACCGGGGATTTCGATGAGACCACCCTCTATCTGCGAAATCCTTTCTTCCAGAACGGCCGGATCTGGTTCTACTATTCGGGCGGCAACTGGAGAGGCCCCGAACCGCTCTACGACCGGGGCGACACGCAGGTTTTCGCCATCGGCCTGGCCACCCTTCCCGAGGACGGCTTCGTCTCCCTCATCGCCGGCAAGCTGGATCCCGGAAAGGTGCTGACGCGCGTCATCACGTTCACGGGGAACCGCCTCTACGTGAGCATGCAGGCCGCCAAGCACACCTGGGGAGCGGGACCGGCAGAGGTCAAGGTGGAGATCCTGGACTCGGCCCATACCCCGGTCCAGGGATTCACCCTTCAGGACGCCGACAACCTGGATTCCACCGGCAAGCACCTGGTGACCTGGGGAGGCAAGAGCGACGTAGGGCACCTGGCGGGGAAACCGGTGCAGCTCCGGTTCACCGTGCGCAACGCCAAGCTCAACGCCTTCCAGTTCCTGGAGAAATGATGCGCGGGAGCAGCACGACATCCCGAACACCCGTATGCCTGGCAACAGCCGTGTTTCTTCTGCTGGCGGCATGGGGACAGGCCCGGCCAAGCGAGGCCCCGAAGGGACCAGCCGCGGTCGTCGACGCCGCCAAGTACGACACCCTGCAGGAGGCTCTGGACGCGGTCCCCGAGGCCGGCGGGATCGTCCGGCTGCCGCCTGGAGACTTCCCTCTGGAGCAGCCCCTGATCCTGTCCCGGGAGAATACCCGGGTCGTGGGCTCGGGCGCCGCGACCCACCTGATCAACAAGAACACCCAAGGCAAACCGGCGTTCGTCGTCCGCTCCATGCAGCAGGACCGGGAACGCAAGGCGCGCCTCTGGCGGGTGCAACTGGCCGACTTCCGCATCAGCGGAAATCCTGACAGCGGAGACGGCCTCCAGGTGGAGGGGGCCAACGAGATCTACATCGACGGGCTCTCCATCGACCACAACGGCGGCCACGGGATGAACCTCATCGACTGCTACGAGGATCCCCGGATCGTCAACTCCATCATCACCTACAACGGCAAGGCGGGGATGAACGTGCTGGGAGCCCACGACATGGTGGTGAACGGCAACCAGTTCGAGGAGAACCACGACGGGCTGCGCTTCATCAACGGCTTCAACCTCTGCATGACGGGGAACGTCCTGGACGACCACCTGGGCGACGGCGTGGTCATCGAACGGACCTACGGTTCGGTGGTCTCGGGCAACATGATCGAGGAGTGCCGGGGCACGGCCATCATTCTGGACCGGGACTGCTACGGCATCACCTTGAGCTCCAACGTGATCGCCCACAACCAGAAGGGGGGCGTCGACCTGCGGGACGCCTGGGGCTGCGCCGTCTCGGCCAACACCTTCACCCTGATCCCGAAACAGTCGATCCGGGTCGGGCCCAAAGCCGGCCGCATCGCCATCACCGGCAACGCCTTCTCCAACAGCTACCTGGGCGGAAAGACCAAGTACCACGAGCGGCACGACACTGAATGGCCCAACGTCACCCTGGGAAGCGGGATTCTGCTGGAAGGGACCTCGGACATCGCCATCACAGGCAATTCCTTCACCGGCCTGCAGGAGAACGCCGTCCAGACGGTGGGCGAATGCCAGCGGATCACCATCACCGGCAACGTGGCCACCGACCTGGGGCGGTCCGGATCGCAGAAGGTCCCGGCCTTCGACGTGCAGAACGTGCGGGGGCTGGTCCGCGGCAACAACGCCGTCGACGACTGAAACCTGGCCCCCTGCCATCGCTCATTTGACATACTGAACACCCGGAGGAAAAGAGGATGGGTGGATTCCAACACCAGGAGATTTTCGAGCACGCCGGCCAGAACGTGGAGTACCGGAAGCTGGGCGGCCACGTCTCCACGGTGGAGTTCGAGGGCCGGCAACTGCTCAAGATCGGGCCCGAGGCTCTGCCTCTCCTGGCGCAGAACGCCATCGACGACGTTTCCCACCTGCTGCGAACGAGCCACCTGGAACAGCTTTCCCGCATCCTGGAGGACCCCGAAGCCTCCGAGAACGACCGGTTCGTGGCGCTGGAGCTGCTGAAGAACGCCAACATCGCGGCGGGGCGCGTTCTCCCCGGCTGCCAGGACACGGGGACGGCCATCGTCATCGGCCACAAGGGCCAGAACGTCTGGACCGAAGGGGACGACGGCGAAGCCCTGTCGCTGGGCATCTACAACGCCTACCAGGAGGGGAACCTGCGCTACTCCCAACTGGCTCCCCTGAGCATGTACAAGGAGAAGAACACCCGGACCAACCTGCCGGCCCAGATCGAGCTCTACGCCGAACCGGGAGACGAGTACCACTTCCTCTTCATCGCCAAGGGCGGGGGTTCGGCCAACAAGATGTTCCTCTACCAGCAGACCAAGGCCCTGCTGAACCCCGATTCCCTCATGCGCTTCGTGGAAGAGAAGCTCCATTCCCTGGGCACGGCCGCCTGCCCTCCCTACCACCTGGCCCTGGTGATCGGCGGCATGTCGGCCGAGTTCACCATGAAGACCCTGAAGCTGGCCAGCGCCCACTACCTGGACGACCTGCCCGCCTCGGGCAACGAGCTGGGCCGGGCCTTCCGCGACCGGGAACTGGAGCAGCAGATCTTCGACCTCTCCACCCGGATCGGCATCGGCGCCCAGTTCGGCGGCAAGTACTTCGCCCACGACGTCCGGGTGATCCGGCTCCCCCGTCACGGCGCCTCCTGCCCGGTGGGCCTGGGTGTCTCCTGCTCGGCGGACCGCCAGGTGCTGGGCAAGATCACCCGGGACGGAATCTTCCTGGAACAGTTGGAGACCAACCCGGCCCGTTTTCTGCCGGAAGTGACCGAAGAGGACCTGGACGACGACGTGGCCCGAATCGATCTGAACCGGCCCATGCCCCAGATCCTCGACGACCTGCGCCAATACCCCGTGGCCTCGCGCCTCTCACTGACCGGACCCGTGATCGTGGCCCGCGACATCGCCCACGCCCGGTTGAAGAAGGACCTGGACAACGGCCGGGCGCTGCCCCGGTACTTCAAGGACCACGTGGTCTACTACGCCGGTCCGGCCAAGACGCCCCAGGGGTATGCCTCAGGCTCCTTCGGTCCCACCACCGCCGGCCGCATGGATCCTTACGTGGATCTCTTCCAGAGCCGGGGCGCCAGCATGGTCATGCTGGCCAAGGGCAACCGCTCGCGCCAGGTGAGCCAGGCCTGCGCCCGCCACGGCGGCTTCTACCTGGGCTCCATCGGCGGGCCCGCCGCCGTTCTGGCCGAGCACAGCATCAAGAAGGTGGAAGTGGTGGATTACGAGGATTTGGGCATGGAGGCCATCTGGAAGATCCAGGTGGAGGACTTCCCCGCCTTCGTCATCATCAACCACGAGGGCCGCGACTTCTACACCGAACTCCCCGGTGGCAAGCCCGGCGGTTTGATCTCCCTGAAGTCGTGACGGTTGAGCGGCGACATCCTCGTCGCCGAATTGGAGGGGCGACTTTCAGTCGCCCTGTTCTCCCCCGTTCCAAGCAGCGAATATCTACGCTAAGCTGAATACCATGCCCAACTCACAGGGTCCCGTCGGTGTTCGGTCGTTCCTTCCAATTCTCATCGTGCTTTGCCTCTCCGGCATACATTGCCAAGTCGTTCAGGAGAGCATCCGGGAGAATTTCCGCAATGACTTATGGAAGGGCAGACATCTCACGGCCGACGAGGCGGAGTTGCTCGAGAAGAAACTGGCCGACGAGCCTAGCGACATCACTTCACGCACCCAGCTTCTCGGTTACTACCAGAAACGACGATTGGACCGAGATGAATCCGCCTTGGCTGAAATCCGCAGGCACGTGCTGTGGCTGGTTCGGAACTCACCGGAGACCCCGGTCTTGGGAAGTCCAGGTGGCACGATCATCCGTAGTGCGGACCCGGAAGGCTATTCCGAAGGCGAGAAGGCCTGGATGAATCAGCTCGAAGGAGACCCCGACAACGTGACCCTTCTGGGCCATGCGGCGAGATTTCTGCATTTCAGCGAACGCAAAACCAGGATCGAATTGCTTCAGCGCGCCCGGTCTCTGGATTCGTCCAACCCCGAATGGCCTGAGCGTTTAGGACGCGAGTATGAGACCAACATATTTCGGGGTTCGGAGCCGATCGGGAAAGAGTCCGCTGAAAAAGCGTTGGAGATGTACGAAACCGCTTTTGAACTTTCGAATGAACGCGAAAGGGAAACATTGTTGGAAGATCTGGCGAAAGTCGCATTCGCAGCCGGTCGGCACGGCAAAGCCCGCCAGTATGCCGAATCCTTGTTGCAAGGCGCCTCAGCCGGCATGAGCTGGAATTACGGAAACCGCGTCCACCACGGCAACCTCGTCCTCGGACGAATCGCCTTGGCCGAGGGAAACGCAAAGGCTGCAAAATTCCGCCTCATTGCCGCAGCCAACACAAAGGGCTCACCCGGACTCCAGTCGTTCGGTCCGAACATGACTCTCGCCAGGGATTTCCTTGAGCGGGGTGAGCAGGACGTCGTGCTCAAGTACTTCCGTCTCTGTTCAAGGTTCTGGGAGAACGACCGCGGCAGGTTGGACGAATGGACCGCTCAGGTCAAAGAAGGCAAGATTCCGGATTTCGGCGCCAATCTCGCATACTGAAACGAACTCTGACACCAGCTCGTCCATCCTGGACAGGGCCACACGATCACGTCCGGTGTGGGAATTCTATGACAGATGCGGTGGATTTCAGTCGTAAAACTCCGACGAAAGAGTAAGGAATGGGCGACTGAGAGTCGCCCCTCCCAACCCAGACTTTCCCACGATCTCCCCGGCTGCTAGAATCCGTGCCCGGCGGGGCGGTTTTTCCGCAAACCGCATGATCCGGCAGGGACGAGCGGTTCGTCCCCTTGATCTCAAGCGAAAGTGACTTCCTGATGGGCAAAGTCGATCTCAACTTCAAGCCTGCGGTTCCCGTGTTCGACGCCAACGTGGAGCTGGGGCGCCGGCACGACCGGCGCAACCTCATGGACACTCCGGAGCAGCTCTTCGAGGAGATGGCCCGCGCCGGCGTGGACCGGGCGCTGGTCTGGCATCCCAACGGCGCCACCTACGATTCCATGGAGGGGAACCTGATCCTCCAGGAGTTGATCCACGGCGATTCGAGACTGGTCCCCCAGTTCTTCTGCAATCCTTCGTTCGACGATTTCGACGTCTTCACCCGAAGCGTGAAGGACGCGGCCGTCCGGTCCCTTCGCATGGTCCCCCAATACCAGCACTACCCCTTCCGGGAGTGGATCGTGGGACCCTGGCTCGATTGGATGGAGCGGGAAGGATTGGCGCTCTGGCTGCCCGCGACCTACACGGTCTTCGGCGACACGACCGAGCTCAACGCCACGGACGTGTACGACACCGTCCGGGAGCACCCCCATCTCAACGTGGTCCTGAGCGAGATCCACTACTCCAACATCTCCTGGGCCGTTCCTCTGCTCAAGAGCCTCCCCAACGTCCACGTGGAAACGTCCAAGCTCACCATTGCCGATCCTATCAACCGCTTTCTGGAGTTCATGGACGACTCGCGCATCCTCTTCGGCTCCCGCTACCCCAACTCCACCATGGGCATCCACATCTATGCCCTGCATCACATGGGGCTGCCCGAGTCCACCGTACGGGCCATCTGCGCCGGCAATCTGGAACGTCTCCTGGGAATGGGATAGAGGTCGAACAAATGAAAGACTTTCCCGTCGTCGATTTCCACGCGCATTTGGGGAATTGGGGCCGTTTCGGCATGCTGGACACGCCCGAGCTCTTCCTGAGCTGCATGGACAACGCGGGCATCGACGTGGCCTGCCTCAACTGCATCTTCCATGGAGATTCGTACCGGGGCAACGACCGGGTCGCCGAGTACGTCCGCAAGTGGCCCGACCGCTTCGTCGGCGCGGCGTTTATCAGCGCCAACTACCCGGAAGAGATGGTCCCCGAGCTGGAACGCTGCTTCGGGACCCTGGGGATGAAATTCATCAAGATCTATCCCCATTACGTCCGCGTCTCCCATCACGAACCCCTTTACTTTCCCATCTACGAGTTCGCCAATGATCGGGGCTTGGCGATCATGTCCCACGCCAGGCACTACTTCGATCCTCCTTCGGTTTCCATCTACAAGCGTTACGAGGGCCTGGTGAAACGATTCCCCAAGATCAACTGGGTTCTGGCCCACGCCGGCGGCGGCACGAGCGCCGAGGTCGCGCGCACGGTGCGGGACTTTCCCACCATCTACGTGGAGACCTGCAGCTCCGGCCTGCGCTACGGCGGCATCGAATACGCCGTCAAGAACGGGAGGGCCGACCGGGTCCTCTTCGGCACCGACATGCCGCTGCTGGATGCCGCTCAGCAATTGGCCAAGGTGATCGTCTGCCGGATTACCGACGAAGAGAAGAAGATGGTCCTGGGCGGCAACGCCATCCGGCTTCTGAACCTGAAGCTCTGAGCTTCATTGATCCTCTACGAGACCCTGTCGACGACACCTGAAGTGGCAATCTGATGGGCAGAGTCGACTTCAACTTCAAGCCTGCCGTTCCCGTGTTCGACGCCAACGTGGAACTGGGACGCCGGCACGACCAGCGCAACCTCAAGGACACCCCGGAGCAGCTCTTCGAGGAGATGGCCCGCGCCGGCGTGAACCGGGCTCTCGTCTGGCATCCCAACGGCGCCACCTACGATTCCATGGACGGGAATCTGATCCTCCAGGAGTTGACCCAAGGGGATTCCAGACTGGTTCCCCAGTTCTTCTGCAATCCGTCCTTCGACGATTTCGACGTCTTCACCCGGAGCGTCAAGGACGCGGCCGTCCGGTCCATCCGCATGGTCCCGCAGTACCAGCACTACCCCTTCCGGGAGTGGATCGCGGGACCCTGGCTGGATTGGATGGGGGATTATATATTGAGGTTGACAAGCTGAGCCGAATCGTGTAGACTCTTCCCAT
>JAPPLF010000077.1 GCA_028874215.1 Acidobacteriota bacterium | reverse complement strand
ACGCTACATGGCGGGCGAGGACTTCGCCGTGACCGCGGGCTGGGGCCACTTCGGAGCGGGCGATGCCGTGATGCCCGGCAGAGGCCACATCGTCGAGCGTCCCTATCGACCTGAGGAGCGCGCAGCGTTGGCAGAACACCTTGCCGTCCTTGGTGAGACCACCTGCGATGTCTACCTGAATGGGGAGGCGTACTGGCGCAACCTACCCTCCGCCGTCTGGGACTACCGGCTTGGCGGCTACCAAGTGCTCAAGAAGTGGTTGTCCTACCGGGAGAACGAGATTCTGGGCAGGAGTCTTCGTTCCGAGGAAGTTCAGCACTTCGCCGACACCGCACGACGAATCGCCGCATTGCTGTTGGTGTCATCCTCCAGCTTGCCATAGTAGACTCCCCATTCGAGCGAGCGTGGGTGCTTGGCAGACCGATACACGGGACGGACGCGAGTGGAGGTCACAATGACCGAGAAGCTCACTAACAGAAATCCTGCCATCTTGGACGACTCCCGTATTCTCGGGGACCAGGGTTCCGGTGCGCATGCTGATCGCACCTCGAAGTCGGCGACCAGCTCGGCGAGTTTCTAGACGGCTACCCCACGGTATCGAGGGCACCGGCCGTCGCACTGCTTGAGCGGATGCCGACCGACCGCTCTTCCACGGCCTGACCGAACGGTTACTCCGTTTACGGCCACGAAGGGCCAATGGCATCCGATTCGATCAGGTGGAAATAATGGGGGGAAGAGAGTCGAAGAAATATTCGTAACTCTTTTAAGTTGAATAGTTTACGGAATTTTTGGAATCAGTCCGCCGGGATGCAGACCCGGTCGAATGCCGTGACGACTTTTGCCACGGGCTGTTAACACGGGTCGCGGGAGCAGGACTCTGGTAGACTTGGCGAATATTGTCCGGGTCCGAATTGTCGACATCCGGACCCGATCCCGGAGAGAGGAAGAACATGAGAAAACACATGCGAATCTTGTTGGCGGCTCTACTGTTTTCCGGAGCCGCGCTGGTGGCCAACCACGGGACTCCGACGACCGAAGCGCTCATGCGTGATGCGGCGCAGGTCCTGGCCCAGTCCCTGGACCGGGTCCAGCGGTCCTATACCCTGTTCCCCTTCGAGGCGGATCACCGGGCCGACTGGCATTACTTTCCCGAAGGAGGATTTACCCGGGTCCACGGCTACACCCGCAACGGCATCACCTTCGGACAGATGAACCCCATGCAGAAACACCTGGCCAGCGGCCTGCTGGCTTCGGGATTGAGCCGCAGCGGTTTCGCCAAGGCGACCCGGGTCATGAGCATGGAGGAGATCATCCGCGCCATCGAGGACGATCACACGGGGCACCGGGACGCCGAGAGTTTCCATTTCTCCATCTTCGGAACTCCTGGGGACGAGGGCAACTGGGGCTGGCGGGTGGAGGGACATCATCTCTCGCTGCACTACACGCTCAAGGACGGCAAGCTCATCTCGTCCAGTCCCACCTTCTTCGGAGCCAATCCTCACGAAGTGGCCCAGGGAGCCCACAAGGGGATGAGAGTGCTGGAACGGGAGGAGGATCTGGCGGTCGCCTTTCTCAAGAGCCTGGATCCTGAGCAGCAGAGTCAGGCCATCTACCAGGAGGTGGCGCCCGAGGACATCCTGACCTTGGCCGACCGCCGGGCCGGGATCGAGGGCGACCTCAAGGGGCTGCCGGCATCCAAGATGACGGAGGCGCAATATGAGGGTCTGATGGAGCTAATCGGTGAATACGCCGGCAACATGCCCCAGGAAGTGGCGGCCCGCCGCATGAAGACCGCTCGGGAAACGCCCCGTGATCAGCTCTACTTCGCCTGGGCCGGACAGATTGGACGGCCCAAACCGGAGGCCGTTCCCATCGGCGGCAGGACCACCGGGAATCGGCACGCCAGGGGCAACTACTACCGGGTCCAGGCCCCGACCTTCCTCATCGAATACGACAACACCCAGAACCTGAGCAACCACAGCCACTCGGTCTGGCGGGACTACGAGAACGATTTCGGCTTCGACGTCCTGGCGGATCACTACCGGAAATACGATCACGGGACCGGTGGAATCCACTGGGCTGGCCTGGATCGGAGTGACATCCGGTAAAAGAAGCGAAACTTCGAATCGGAGAGGAAGGACGGAAATGTACAGAAGGACCGCAGTTCTGCTGTGTCTCTGGTCCGGAATGGCGGCGGCCGCTCCGCTGTCGGCCGCGGGCATCATCGGCGTCACTCGGGGTGGCGCCGATTTAAAGGTGCCGCCAACCGAGCCTGCCGACGCCACCTGGCGATACGGCCTCGGCACCGCCCATCAGATCGGGCCTCGCCAGGCGGCTCTGTTTTGCGGCATCCGCCGCGAATACGGTCCCGGAGTCGATTTCGAGATCGGCACCGACGCGGTCCTGTTCGACGACCTCTCCGACGTGCGGGCCGAACGGGCCGTCGTCCTCTCTCGAAATCACCTCGAACCCAATCCCAACTCCGATCCTCCCGGAAAGCCGGCCGTCATGGTGAAGTATCCGGTCCAAGGCGGATTCATTCCCCTGGGGGCGAGGCGGGAAAACGGGTCCCCGTATGAACAGGGGGGAACCGGGTTTGGAGTGGCCAGCGCCATCGGCTGGCCGGCTGCCGATTCAGATGCGTCCGGCGACAAAGTCTGGCGCTTCGAGAATCCTCGGGGGGTCGAACCCTTCGGGCGAAACGAACAACACAAGTATTTCGAGGTTCAACAATACGCGTTCGACGGCGAGGCGTTCCGGGTGGTCGAGACCCGCAAGGTGGCCGAGACCGAGCTCGTTTCCGGCTGGCGGGTCACCAACCGCGGTCTGGGCCCGGCCATCCTTGACGGAGAAGACCTGATCATGGGAATGGTGGGGGCGCCTCTGGCGGCGACCGGTTCCGTGCCGTCGGAACCGACCGGAGCGGTCCTCGTACGGTGGGAGCATCGGAACGGAAAATGGGAAGCGTCGGACATCATCCCCGTGACCGGAGGGGACAACTCCTTCGAGCCCAGCGTGGCGCGCGACCGGGACGGGTCCCTCCTCTTCTGCGTGCGCGGCGGCAAGGAGCCGGACCACAACGACGTGCGCATCTGGCGTTCCCGGGATCAGGGCCGGAATTGGGAACAGATCATCTACGTCCGGGGGATCATCGGCAGCACGCCCATCAACCTCAACCCGGCCACCGACGGCAGCCTCTACGTGGCGTCCAACCTCTACCAGGTTCACATGCACCCCTGGCCCCACACCTACCGCCTCCCCCGGGACCGCCGGGGGAATCAACGGGGCGGCGGTTGGTTGCGCGAGACCCTGGCGCTGTGGCCTTTGCGGCCGGACCGGACAGGTCTGGAGACACCCATCATCGCCCGCGACTGCCGGAGCGAATTCGGCACTCCTCCCGGAGGCTCCACCTGGAACGTCGATCACCCCATCGCCGTGAACCTGAGACTGCGGGACGGCCGCTGGCACAACGTCATGGTGACCCGGATCGTGGAGTACGGAGAGATTGTCCGCCAGTTGGGCCCGGCTCCCCAGTCCGGAGCCTATCTCGAGGAGGTCCACTCCTCGGGCAAACCGGTTCCCGCCTGGCGATTCGAAGACTAGCCTGGGTCGCGCCTACTGGGCGCGTTGGATGTGCCTGAGCAGCTCGCCCCTGGTGGTGAGGATCAGGATGGTCTTGGCGTCCACGCCCCGCTCGTAGGTTTCCATGCTCTTCATGAAGGCGTAGAACGAAGCGTCCCGGTTGTACGCCTCGGCGTAGATCTGGGTCGCCTCGCCGTCGGCCCGGCCGCGGGTTTCCTGAGCCGTCTTGTACGCTTCCGACTGAATCCGCTGCAGCTCCCTTTCCCGCTCGCCCCGGATCCGGGCAGCCTCGCCCTGACCTTCAGACCGGTAGCGCTCGGCGATCCGGTTGCGTTCGGCGATCATGCGGGCAAAGACGTCCTTCTGAACCTCTTCCACGTAGTTGATCCGCTTGAGCTGGAGATCGATGAGCTCGATCCCGAAGTCGGCCACCTTGGGCGTAGCGGTCTCCAGAATTTCCCGGGTGATGGCCTGACGCCCGGTCTCGATGGTCTCCAGCACCGAGGTCTCCTCTTCGGCTTGGTCCTGGGCATCCTGGGGTTCCCGGTTGCTGGTCCGGACCACCTCCACCAGGTCGTGGCGGGCGATGGCATTGCGGGTCTCGCCGTCCAGGATGTCGTCCAATCGGGACTGTGCCCTGGGTTCATCCCGCATCCGCTCCAGGAATCGGAGCGGATCGCTGATGCGCCACCTGGCATAGGTGTCGACCCAGATGAACCGCTTGTCCTTGGTCGGCATCTGGTCCGCATCTCCGTCCCACTCCAGAAAACGCTTGTCGAAATAGTTGGCCGTCTGGATGAAGGGAAGTTTGAAATGCAGACCCGGATCGGTGACCGGATTGCCCACGGGTCTGCCCAACTGGGTGATGATGACCTGCTCGGTTTCGTTCGTGACGTAGGTCCCGTTCACCATCAGGGCGAGGACGGCCACAACCAGGATCAGATAGAGCTGCCGGCCCTTCATTGGTCCGTTCCCTCCGCCCGCGATCGGCCCGGGATCAACTTCTCCAGAGACTCCATGGGGAGCAGCGGGATGACACCGTCGGCATCCTGGTCCAGAAACAGTTTGCGGCCTGATTGAGGCAGGATCTTCTGCATGGTCTCCATGTACATCCGCCGCCGGGTGACCTCGGGCGCCCGGCGGTAGGCGTCGTGCAAGGACTTGAAGCGGGAGGCGTCCCCCTTGGCCTGGTTGACGCGTTCGAGGGCGTAGCCCTGAGCCTGCAGAACGGCCTGTTCCGCTTCACCCTTGGCCCGGGGGATCACCTTGTTGTACTCGGCGCGAGCCTCGTTGATGAGGCGGTCCATCTGTTGCTGGGCCTGGTTCACCTCGTCCCACGACGGTTTCACGGGATCGGGGGGATTCACGTTCTGCAAGACGACCTGGTCCACGGTGATTCCGGTCTCATACTGCTTGCAGAGATTCTGAAGCTTCTGCTCCGCGCTGTCCTCGATTTCCTGGCGGCCCACGGTCAAGACCTCGGTGACGGTCCGGTCTCCCACCACCTCGCGCATCACCGCTTCGTTCATGTCCCGAAACGTCTCCTGGACGTTCCGGACCTTGAAGAGAAAAAGGTAGGGATCGGTGATCCGGTACTGGACGATCCACTCCACCACCGCCACGTTCAGATCTCCGGTGAGCATCAACGACTCGTCCAGGAACCGCTTGGAGGCGTATCGCGTCCGGATCTCCGGCTGGGCGGTCCGAAACCCGAATTCCTGCTTGAGCTGACGCTGCACCGGGACTTTCAATACATCTTCCACGAAGGGGAGCTTGAAGCGAAGGCCCGGTTGGGCGGAGCGAACATGACGCCCGAAAAAAAGGACGACTCCGACCTCTTCCGGCTGCACCTGGTAGACGGTCCCGAAGGCCGTAATCGCCGCCAGAACGACCAGGATTCCTACTCGGACGTACCTCCAATTGATTTTCGGAGGACGAAACTCGGGCATGTCGAAAACTTGGTCAGCCATGTTGAAAGCTCTACCGACTCAAAGAAAAGGATAACAGAGATGGTCCCCGTCGGCAGAATGAATTCGAAAGCGGGTGCGCCATGAGGCCGAAGAGTGTCATGGGGAGCCGGCCGGCGATCCGTCGTATGCCCGGCTCACTTCGTCCACGATGATGTCGAGTCCGCATTCGATCCGGTCCCAGTCGTCGGCGTAACTGATGCGAATGCATTCCCGCTTGTGCCGCCAGTCGTCCTCCTCGAGTCCCGGAAAGAAGTAGTGGCCCGATACGACGATGACACCGCGCGCTTTGAGCCGTTTGTAGAGCGTGGCGTTGGTCATGGGGAGGCCCGGCATCCAGAGCCAGAGAAAAAACGCGCCCTCCGGTTTGTGAATACGGATCGGGTAGTCCTCCAGCCCGGCGCGGAGCCGGTTCACGGCGCGCTCCGCGCGATCCTGGTAGTGGGGCCGGATCACCTCCCGGACCAAAGCCAGGACCTCGCCGCTCTCGATGAGATCGGTGGCGAGGGCGGGTCCGAGCCTGCCGGGCGACAGGCAGAAGATGGCCGTGGCGGCGGCCAAAGCGGCGACGATCTCCTCGTTCGCAATGACGATCCCGGTGCGCAACCCGGGAAGTCCGAGTTTCGACAGACTCATGCAGACCACCATCTGCTCGTCCCATACCGGGGTGTCCTGATCGAAGACGATGCCCGGGAAGGGCGATCCGTAGGCGGTGTCCAGGATGAGGGGCACACCGCGGGAACGGGCGGCGGCGCGAAGCCGGTCGACCTCCAGGTCGGTGACCACGTTGCCGGTCGGATTGGACGGACGGGACACGCAGATGGCTCCAATGTCCTCGACACCGTCCATTTCTTCGAAGTCCACCCCGTATTTGAACAGCTTGCCGCCCAGCTCATGGATGGTCGAGCGGCAGGCGGTCAGCAGGCCGGGCGTGAGGCCCAGGTCCGCGTAGCCGATGTACTCCGGCGCCAGCGGCAGCAGGATGCGGCGCATGCTCCGGCCGGCATCCATGGGGCCGGCCAGGAGATTGAACAGGGGCAGGAAAGCGGATTGGCTCCCGTTGGTCAGGGCGATGTTTCGCTCACTGATTTCCCAGCCCAGCTCTCTTCGCAGGAATCGGGCCAGCGCGCGGGCGAAATCCCGGTCTCCGTCCGGTCCGCCGTAAAAGCCGACCGCCTGCTCGAACGCCCCTTCGCGCTCCAGTAGCGCCTGCATCCGGCGGCGATACCGCGCGACGGCCGCCGGGACGAGGCTGGGATTGCCTCCTCCGAGATTCATAATCGAGCCGCCGGACGCTGCAATTCCACCCAGGTCGTCCATCAGCGACCAAGTCCCCGAGTCACCCAACAGCCGCCGTCCGAACGCCGAAAAATCCATGCTCACCTTGAGTCGCGTCCTCTCCTGTCTAGTCTACGGCGTTGGCCACGAGCTTCAGGATCCCGTCGTAACGTCCCAGAGCGAGGCTTCCGTCTTCGGACAGAGCCAGGGCCAGGATGGAATCGGGCTCAGGATCCCAAGCCCCGACGCGAGACAGCGGATTCGAGTCCCAGATTTTGACGACCCGATCGGTTCCGCCGGTGACGATCTTCCGGCCGTCCGCAGAGTAGACGATGTGTTCCGTCCCCCTCCGATGCGCCACAACAGAGCGTTTTACCTGCCACTCCTCTCCGTCCCGGACCCAGATCCGTATGGTCCCGTCGCCCCCCGCAGTCGCAATCTGGCCGCCTTCCGGATGGACGGCCACGCCGAAGAGGGGACCCTCGGCTCCGGGCAAGGTGACGAGCCGCCGGAGCGAGGCGACATCCCAGACCTTTACCGTTCCGTCCGCCGAAGCGGATACGAGTTCGTTTCCCGAAGGCAGGAAACCGATGGAATAGATGGGCCCGTTGTGCTCCTCCAAGGCGCCGATCTCGGCTCCGGTTCGGACGTCCCACAAACGAACCAGGCGATCGTAGCTGGAACTTGCCAGAAGGCGGCCGTCGGGACTGAAATCCAATGCGTAGACACAGTCGGAGTGCCCCTTCAGCTCGACCTGGAGCTTGGGCCCGTTCAGATTCCATACTCGAATCTCCCCTTGCCGGGCGGGAGCTCCGCCTCCTGCCGCCAACAGCTTTCCGTCGCGGCTGAAGCTGAGGCTCCGGACCAGGTCCCGGGGACCTTCGAGACTGTGAAGGGTTCGGTTCTCAACCAGGTCCAGAAGCTCGACCTGCCGGAAACCTCCCCGCGCCAGCCACTTCTCACTGGGATGGAAAGCCAAAGCGGCAAGCGGGGGCTCCACGTCGACTTGGGGCGGAATATCCGGGATGGGAACCGCATGGTCAGCGGCGGCCAGCGTTGCCGGAGGCCGGGCGCTGGCGTCGATCCAGGCTCTCACCAGTTGGATCTGTTCGGCCGGCAACTGGCCGTTGAGAGGCATTCTGGGCTCGGCCGTTCCCTCCAGCATCCTCACCAGGAGGCTCTGATCGGCATGACCCGCCACCAAAGGGGTTCCCTGCTCTCCCCCCTTCATCAAGTCCTGGTAGCTCTCCAGGACCAATCCTCCCAGCTTCAGGGCCGAGCTGTGGCAACCCACGCACTCGCGCTGGAAGATGGGCAGGATATCTCGATTGAAATCAGGTTCGGGCGGCGACTGCACCGCCCCGAGGGTGGAAACCGGAATCAACAGGAGGAGAACCGGGAAACAGGCCCGAAACCACATCGAATCTCGTCTCTTCTCCCGGTCTCTCCCTGTTCCCTCTAACCCGCGATTGACCTTCTGACGATGGTTTCTTGAAGTCCTTTCAGAAGCCCCTCCAGGTGCGCTATGCGCTCGCGGACCGCGGCAATCTGACGGTCCAACTGCGATTGAAACTCATCGAAGCGAGATTCCAGGGCGTCGATCCTCCGATCCAAGGCATCGATCCTGCCATCCAGACGCTTTTCCATTCGGGCCATATCCTGACGAAGACCCCGGTTCGTGGCGAGGATCAACCCCGCCAACGCAATGCCAATCGCCGCCATCGCCACGAGGACACTGATCAATTCGACGCTCATGTTTCCTCCAGTGGAACCTACTGACTCGCTCAGATCCTGTCAATTAAACGACGGACTACCGTTTATCCATGAGGTTTATCCATGAGATTTTTCCACCGACAAATTTCTTTCGGCGGCCTCAGATCCATCCCGGGCAAACCATGGCCGGCAGCGCGGTTCCTTGACACTGCCTGCGGCGACCGCATAGCCTCGTTTCCGCGAACCTCCCATGACTCGACGCCTCTCGGCTGTGTTCATTCTGGCTCTGGCGGCGGCCTCAGTGATCCGTTTCGGCTCCGGGTGGCTCCCTTCCGCAGAAAAGACGACGCAGGCCTCATCTCCTCCGCCTGCCTTCGACCTGTCGCAGCTCCCCCTCACCGTGAAGGTCTCGCTTGGACTGAAGGACACGGAACTGCGGGACTGGAACGGAATCGCCCACCTGAACCGGGGCGATTTCCACCGGATCCAGGGTTGGAACTTCGACGAGGAGAGGTCCGAGGTGGTTCAGGAACCGAAGATCGCCTGGCGGGTCCGGACCAAGCGCCCCGACGTGGACACGAGCTGGACCGTCAAGGGACTCGGGAACTCACGACCCCGCTATGGCTTCAAGCTCACCCGTCCCGTGGGCGTCTGGCTGCAACTGGACTCGGTTCCGGGCGCCCGGATGGACGTGAACACGATGCAGGGAGATTTCCAGGTCGACCTGGGCCAGCTTCCGGATATGGATCCTCTGTCGTTTCTGGACGGCGCCGCTTCGGTGGAAAGATCCCCGGCGGCTCTTCCCGTTTCCCGCTCGCCCGGAGAAGAAGACTACCCGTCCGTCGTGACCGGTCCCGACGGCCGGCTCCACGCGGCCTGGATCCAATACCAGGACGGCGCCGATCACCTCTACCACAGCACGCTGGGCAGCAACGGCTGGGGCCCGCCTCACCGGATCCCTTCGGCCGGAGGGGAACCCATCTACGGAACGGTCCTGATCACCGGGGGCCCCGGCGAGAGCCTTTGGATCATCTACAACCAACTTGCACGAGACCAGTTCGATCTCTGGGCCCGTCAACTGAAGCCCTCTCTGGAAGATCCCATCCAGTTGACCCGCCACCCGGGTAACGACATCAACCCGGTCACCGCCTCCGACGGCCGGGGGAGAAACTGGCTGGTCTGGCAGGGTCTGCGAGAAGGAAACTCCGACATCTACGCCCTCTCCATCTCCGATTTCCGCCGCCTGCCGGACGAGATCCGCGTCACCGAGCATCCCGGGACCGACTGGCATCCGGCTGTCGCCGTCGATTCCAGGGGCGGGGCCGCCATCGTCTGGGACACCTACCGGAACGGCGACTACGACATCTATCTGAGAACCATCGGCCCCAGGGGCCGCCTGGGAAAGGTGGAACCGGTCTCAGCCACGCGCTATTTCGAAGCCAACGCGTCGGTGGTCTTCGACTCCCGGGACCGGCTCTGGGTCGCCTGGGAGGAATCGGGGCCCAAGTGGGGCAAGGACTACGCCCAGGAAAGCAACTTCGCGGCGACCCTGCTCCATTCCGACCGCAAGATCCGGATTCGATGCCGAAGTCAGGGAAACTGGCACCGGATGGGACAGGACCCTGCAAGCCGCTTCCTGGACCTGCCTCTCAACTTCCAGGAACAGCCGCGGCTCCTGATGGGACGAAACGGCAACCTCTGGCTCATCTTCCGCCAATGGACCAGCCGCATGTATCCGGACGAGGTCTGGAACGTGTACGCCGTCCATTTCAACAGCCGGCGTTGGTCCAGGCCCCGGGAACTGGCCTTCAGCAGCGGCCGCTTGACGCAGGAGTTTCCCGCGGCCGCACACCCGGACGGAAGCGTCTGGGTGCTCTATCCCACCGACTACCGCGCGGGCGGAAACCGGCGCCTGGGACAGTGGGACCTCTGGTCCTCGCGCCTGGCCGCGCCGCCGGCCACGGGCGAGGCCGTGGATCTGCGCCCGGTACCGGCCCCGGCGCCCGAGACGAGTTATTCGCCCACACCCAACAAGCTCTACGAGACCACGGTGGGGAGCAAGACCTATCGCCTCTATTACGGCGACCTGCACCGCCACACCGATATCGTCGGTCACGGTTGGACCGACCTCTCCATCTCGGGTCAGTACCGTTACGCGCTGGACGGGGCGGAGCTGGATTTCATGGCCACGACGGACCACAACCAGACCTACAACATGGTGGCGGGCGGGGAGAGAAAAGCCGGAAAGGAGGACGCGCTGGGCGAATATGGCTGGTGGCGAACCCAGAAGGTGGCGGACATGTACCTGTTTCCGGGCCGCTTCGTATCCCTGTTCGGATACGAGCGGAGCATGGAATTCCCGGGGGGACACCGCAATCTGATCTGGCCCGAGCGGCGCGGCGAACTGATCCCCGGCGACGTGGGGATCCCCTCGGACAACATTCCACTGGGCCTCTGGGAAAGGCTCAAGGGGACCGACGGAATCTCCATCCCCCACTCTCCGCTGGGACCGCGGGTGAGCTGGAAATGGCATGATCCGGTGAGCCAGCCGGTGCTGGAAATGTACCAGGGCTTCCGCCGCTCCTACGAACACTCGGACGCACTCCCCGAGGAGAGCCGGGGGCCCCTGGGGAACCGGCCCGAAGGACCCCACATGTTGTGGGACGCCCTGGCCCGCGGACACCGCATCGGCGTCATCGCCAGCTCCGACCACGAATCCACCCACATGTCCTACGCGGGCGTCTGGGCCACGGAGTTTACGCGGGAAGGAATCTTCCAGGGCCTGAAACAGCGCCACACCCTGGCCTCCACGGACAATATCGTCATCGACTTCCGCATAGGCGACGCCTTCATGGGGGACGAAACCACCGTCTCCGAGACCCCGAAGCTGGAAATCAAGGCCATCGGAACCGGACCCATCCGCCAGATCGACGTGGTCAAGGACAACAGGTTCGTCTATCAGACCCGTCCCCACCAAAGGGAGGCATCGGTGACCTACCTGGACCAGGACTCCGGACCGGGGACCAGCTACTACTACGTGAGGGTCATCCAGGAAGACGAGATGATGGCCTGGTCTTCAGCGATCTGGGTCACGCGACGTTAAACCGGACCCCTCTCACGGAGTCTGCGCCCGTCCGGAGCCCCGCCGCCATCCCGGCTCAACGAGCCGCTGACGGAGGAATTTCCCCTCCCTCCAACCACCGAACCAAGGCCTTGCCCGGATCGGCGATCTCGTCAATGGACGTGTACCAGTAGGCCTCCCAGCCCGTCTCCGGCAAGCCGGCGAACAGCATCAGATTGAGCGGATAGGTTTCACTGTCCGTGCAGCGCCGAAAGTCGTCCCGGAATAGAAACACCGGCTTCTTCCAGGCGATCGCCAGCCCCAGCTCCACCATGACCCCTTCATCTGGCGGACAACCGTTGACCACCCCGAAGAAGCCGTCCGCCTCCCTCACGTCTCTGACATCGGCCTGACCGACCCGGTAGGCCCACCCTGGACTTGAGACGTCCTCCTCCCCGTTTCGCGCGAAGGGTTCCCAGACCTCCGCCCCGATCCCTTCCAGAGCAGCGACCAGACCGGTCAGCGGCCCTTCCTGCAATTGCAGGGAAAAGCCGTACGGATTGGCCAGGTAAAGAATCTTCCTGAATGTCATGTTGGTTCACCTGATTTTGGCTCGAGCCGGCCGGAGGACACCGGCTCATGGGACGTTACGGGGACTCCTCCGGAAAGCGGTCGGCTGCCGGCCATGGTTCCTGCTGCCGCAAGGATATTCGCACCAATCTGATTTCCTCGTAGGAGCAATCCTCTCCAACCATCTCCTTGACCGGCTTCACGACCGTGTCCAAGCTGCCCAATTCCCGGAAGGCCGCCGCGATCTTCTTCCTCTGCTCCGGCAGCGGCAGGTGACGGTCCAGGTCCAGTTCCTCGCCGGCCCTGGCCAGAAACTCCAAGTGGCCGACGATCGTGCCCTCAGTCAGGCCGCGCCGCCGCACGATCTCCTCGATGGACAGTCCCTGGCGTAACAGCCGTCCCGTCTGATCGTAGGTCGGGCTTCGTCCCTGGGTGCCGGGTTTCCAGAGACCGAGTTTTTTCAAGCGGGATCGGATCGCGCTGGGCCGTCTTCCGAAATGACTCGCCAGATCCGGAACATTCGATCCCTTCCCACGTTTCCGAACCAGTTCCTCGTCTTCTTCCCGAGACCACTTCTCATAGGCTCGGGCGTGTTCTTGACGGATTGCATCGGCCTCGTAGACCGCGTTTCCGGTCTTGTCCCCACTCTCCGTTGCAGGACCGGAGCCGCGGCTCGGCGCTGGAGGAGTGCGATCCTCCAGGCCGTGTTCCCGGGCGTGGGAACGGATGGCCTCGAGGAATTCGCCGCCCAACTGCTGCAGCTTCACCTCGCCCACGCCGGAAACGCGCGACAGGGACTTGCGGCTCTGGGGAATCCAGTGCGCCATCTGCTGAAGCGTCGCGTCGCCGAATACGATGTAGGGTGGCAGATTTCGCCGGATGGCGACCCGATTGCGCAGGCGGCGGAGCCTCTCGTACAGGACCCGATCGTAGTCGGAGCCTTCCTGGTCATCGGGAAGCGGACTCTCCTCATCCCTCAACGGCCTCGTGAGCCTGAGCTTGTCCCGGTTTTTCAGAAACTTCCACCCGTCCGGCGTGATCCCCAAGGTCGGGTATTTGCGTCCATTGTTGAAGAGGAGATCCCTCGCGACCAATTGCCTGGCCAGTTCCCTGAGGGCGGCTTCCGAAAACTCGCTCACGATGCCGTACACACTGAGCCTGTCGTGTCCCAACTCGAGGATCCGCTTGGCCCGTGACCCCCGGAGCACCCGGATGACGTGGCCGCTGCCGAAACGCTGGCCCGTTCGCACCACCGCCGACATGATCTTCTGGGCGATCTCCGTGGCATCGAACTCCTCCCGCGGCCCCAGGCAGACGTCGCAGGCTCCACAATCGTCCTGCTCCCGGGATTCGCCGAAATAGTCCAGCAGGTATACCCTGCGGCAGGACCGCAGATCGCAGAACTCGACCACTTTCGCCAGCTTGTCCCGCGAGCGGCGCCGTTCCATCCCGTCCTCGATCTGGTCGATGAAGTAGTCCTGTTTCACCTTGTCGCCGAAGGAGAAGAACAGGACGCAGTCGCTGGCCAGACCGTCGCGCCCGGCACGGCCCGTCTCCTGGTAGTAGCTCTCCAGCGACTTGGGCAGGTCGTAGTGGACCACCAGGCGGATGTTGGACTTGTCGATGCCCATGCCGAAGGCGATGGTGGCGACGATGATGTTCGCCTGGTCGTTGATGAACCGCTCCTGCGTCTTGCGGCGCACTTCGCCATCGAGGCCTGCGTGATAGGGCAGCGCGTCGAAACCGTTCTCCCGCAGACCTGCCGCCAGATCCTCCGTCCCCTTGCGCGAGAAGCAATACACGATCGTGGATTCTCCGTCGTATTTCTCCAGCAGCCCCATGAGTCCGGCATAGGCATTTTGTTTCGGCCGGACCGTGTAGGTGAGGTTCGCCCGGTTGAAGCTGGCGATGAACCGCCGGGGTCGGGCCAATCCGAGATGCTCGACGATGTCCACGCGGACCCGCTCGGTCGCGGTGGCGGTCAACGCAATGAAGGGGACACCGGACAATTCGAGGCGCAGTTGTCCCAGGCGGCGGTAGTCCGGCCGGAAGTCGTGACCCCACTCGGATATGCAATGAGCCTCGTCCACGGCTACCAGACTGATCTTGAGCGCGCTCAGGAACTCCCTGAATCCGGCTAAAGCCAGCCGTTCCGGGGCGACGTACAGGATCTTGAGTGAGCCGCGGCGAACCTGGTTCTGAACCCGGTCGATCTCGCCGCGGGGCAGGCTGCTGTTGATCAAGCCCGCCGGGATGCCGTTGGACCTCAAGGCATCCACCTGGTCCTTCATCAGGGCGATCAACGGAGAGACCACGAGTGTCAAGCCGCCGAATCGCAGCGCGGGCAGTTGGTAGCACAGGGACTTGCCCCCGCCCGTGGGCATGAGCACCAACGTGTCCCGGCCATCCAGGACGCTGGCGATGATCTCCTCCTGGAGCGGGAGGAAATCGTCGAATCCGAAGTGTGTCTTGAGAAGTTCGCGCACGTCGAAACCAGATCAAGCACCGAAGTGTTCACATCGCGAGGCCCGGCGATGCTTCCACACATATCTTTAAGATCACTAACGCCCCACATCCCGAATCGACTTCCCGAATTCGTTTTCCCAGTCGCTGACCATCTCGAAATCGCTCTGGGTCACCCTCCAGGATCCGAACTCCCGCTCCACCAGGAAGGACTGGCGGGTGTTGCGGTCGTTGTAGACCGTCTCGGTCAAGACGCGGACCTGATCCGGACTCAGTTCCTCCTGGCCCAGAATGGCCAGACCCTTGACGGCGCTTCCGCGCCTCCGGAGCCACTCCGACAGCCAGGGCGCCGAGTCCCGCGCCAGCAGGTCTTCCAGGCGCCTCCTCAGGTCTCCGCCGAAGCACTCCTTGAGCGCCTCGACGTCACCGCGCTCCATGGCCTGGACCATGGCGATCAGGACGTCGTCCGGATTCTCTTCCCTTTCCGTGTCCTTGACGGGGGTCTCGCGTGTGACGAAATAGAGGAAACAGCCGAGGATCGCCAGCAGGGAGAACCATTTCCTGGGTTCCATCTCCGTCTCCCCGAGGGTCCGCTTCGCCGGCTTCCCTCACTCCTCCACGGCGAAGATATCCAGGTCCAGGCCCTGCCGGCTTCCGGCATCGTCCAAAATGACCTTGCGGGTGCGGGGCAGGATCTCCTCCATGGCCTCCAGGAAGAGGCGCGCCGTGGTGACGGTGGGATGGCGCCGGTATTCTCCCCACAGGCTCAGGAAATGCTGCGACTCGCCCTGGGACCGGTCCACCACCTCCCGGCCGTAGATTCGGGCCTGCTGGAGGTTTTCCTGAGCCTGGCCGCGGGTTCGAGGCAACAATTCGCTGGCGTATCCCCGGGCCTCCTGCACGATGCGGTTCCGGTCCTCCCTGGCGTTGGCCACCTCCAGGAAGGCATCGCGGACCTGTTCGGGAGGACGGACCTGTTCCAGGGCCAGGGCGGTTACGGCCACGCCCAACGCCAAGCGGTCCGCCTCCTGCTGGAGATCCTCCCGGACACGATTCTGGATCTCGATGCGGCCCGTGGTGAGCACGTCGTCGACCCCCCGGATCGCCACGGCTCGAGAGAGGGAACGATAGAGCAGGACCTCCAGGACCCGGGGAAGATCGCGGGACCGATACAGATACCGTCCCGGATCCTGGATGTAGTACTGAATGGAGGCCCGGAACTGGACCAGGTTCTGGTCGCCGCTCAACAGGGAGTCGTCCTCCGTCAGGACCCGGACTCCCAAGGCCCGGTCCAGATCGGTGCCCCCGACGGTGAGACGCTGGGCCTCATTCGTCTTCAACAGGATCACCTCTTCCAGAGGGTACGGAACCGCGTACTGCAGACCCGGTTGGATCCGCTCCGGAAGCAGCCGGCCCAACCGCAACTTCACCGCCTGCCGATCGGTGGGGACATAGTAGATCCCGGACGCCACGTACAGGGCGACCAACACGGACGACAGCAGCAGGCTGTTGTGCCGCAACCAGTTTCTCACCGGGCCAACCTTCCGTTCCGCCCTTCGGTCAGCAACTTGAGCAACTCCGAGTCGGCCGAGAGGACCGCGGTGGTCTTGTCGTCCAGGATCCGCTGGTACGCTTCCAGCGTCCTGACCATCTGGTAGAACTCGGGATCCCGCGAATAGGCCCTTCCGTAGATCCGGGCGGCCTGCGCGTCCGCCTCGCCCCGGATGATCTCCGTCTGCTTGTAGGCTGCCGACAGCAGTTCCTCGGCCTGGCGGTCCGCCTCGGCCCGGATCTTGCGGGCCTCCTCCTCTCCTTCAGCCCGGTATTTCTTGGCGATGCGGTCCCGTTCCGCCCGCATCCGGGCATAGACGCTCTCCCGGTTCTGGGTGGGGAGGTTGATCCGCTTCACGTCCACCGACGCGATCCGAATTCCGTAACGTTGGCGGGAGACTTCATCGCACTCGCGCGTGAGTTTCTCCATCAAGGGTTCCAGGCGCACCTGTTCCGGGTCCGTGGCCACCAGCTCGGAGAGCTCGGTCCGGCCCAGATCGGCGGAGACCGACGACCACACGATGTCGTGCAGGCGCATCTCGGCCCCGGAGCGATCCCCGACGGCCCGCAGATACCGGAGCGGCTCCTGGACCTGCCAGATCACGTAGGTCTCCACCAGGAGATTCTTCTTGTCCCGGGTCAGATACTCGGAAGGCCGGGGATTGTAGAGATGCAACCGTTTGTCGATGCGCGTGAGCCCCTGGAAGAACCATTTGAACCGGAGTCCCGCCTCCTTGTACTCGGCAACGGGGCGTCCGAACTGGGTCACCAGGACCATCTCCTCCTCGTTCACCGTGAACAGGCTCCGGTACGCCAGAATCAACAGGACCACGATCCAGAAGACCTTGCTTCGGATCACCCTTCCGGTTCCGACCGATTGCCTGCTTTTCTCGCCGTCCGCGGGCGCCTTCACTGGGTAGTGCATCTCCGGGTCATCTCCCACTGGCGGAGACCGCCTTCTCCAGGTTTCCCAAATTGAACACCGAGTTACGGAACAGCAGCATCTTCCGGCGTCCCGAGCTCTGGTCCAGGATGTACTTCTTTTTCCCTGCCAAACCCGCCTCGACCGCCTCCAGGTAGACACGGATCCGGGTCGTCTCGGGCGACAGGCGATACGCGCCGTAGCGCAGATCGAAGCGGCGGGACTCGCCTTCGGAACGTTGGACCCGGGAGACCGCATAGGCCCGGGCCTGGATCTGGCGCCCCTGGGCCTCACCCGCCGCGATGGGGACCCGCTCGTTGGCGTAGGCATGAGCCTCGTTGATCATGCGGCTCTTCTGCTCCAAGGCGCTGGCCACGTCCCGGAACGCCCCCACCACCTCCAGCGCGGGATGAACGTCCTGGAGCTGGAAGGCCTGGACTCGAACGCCCAAGCCCAGACGTTCCGCCTCCGATCGGACCATTTCCATCGCCGCGCTCTCGATGGTGCGCCGGTCGAGGGCCAGAATCCGGTCCAGCTCCATGGTGGCCGCCACCTGGCGCAAGGCGCTCTCGCACAGGAACTGCAAGGTGGATTCCAGGCTCGAGCTGGCGAAGAGGTATTGATGGAAGTCGGCGATGGTGTAGTGGACGACCGCGTTCACCTCCACCAGGTACTCGTCTCCCGTGAGCATGAGCGCCTCGTCTTCCCTCCGCAGATAGCGTCCCTGCCGATGCTGAATGTTCCACTCGTAGGCGGCCGGCCCCCCTTCGACCTCGGCCGCCGAGTCGGAGATCCGGAAACCCAGCTCCACGGTGCGTACCTGCGCCGGCCGGAGCCGGTGGAGGGTCTCCACGGGCCAAGGCGCCACGTAGTGAAGGCCCGATCCCAATGAACCCTCGACCAGCCGGCCCAGTCGCTGGACCACTCCCACCTCTTCGGGCGCCAGGATCCGGATCCCGGAGAGCAGGTACGCCAGGACGGCAGCCGCCCCGGCCCAACGCAGCAGGGACCCTTTGCGATGGCCTGCCCAGTGAAGGGAGTGCCTGAAGAGATGGGCCGGATTCCGATGGTGCAACCAATGGAGCACATCGTGCTGGAGATGGTGGACGTCGTGGCGGAAGTGGTGGTACCGGTGGCCCAGGTGGTGCAACCGGTGGCGAAGCCGGTGGGGAAGAAGCTCCGACGGCCGGCGATCCAGCAGCTTGAGGGAATTCATCAGGACCAGGAACGAGGAACCCTGGTGGACAACGGCGGCGCCCACGGCGCTCAGGTACCCCCAGAAGGCGGCCATGACCGCGGCCAGGTTGAAGACCAGACCGAACCAGAAGATGTTGTCGTGAATGGTCTTGACGGCGCGGCGGCTCATGCGGATCAACGGTTTCAGGCGGTCGAGCCCCCCATCCCCGACCAGAACCACCCCCGACGCTTCGGCTGCGATGTCGGTCCCCGTGTCCCCCATGGCGATGCCGACGTGGGCGGCGGCCAGGGATGGCGAGTCGTTGACGCCGTCTCCCACCATGGCCACCCGGAGGCCCTGGAGCTTGAGATCCTCCAGGTGGGCCAGCTTCTCCTCGGGAAGCAGGCCGGCATGCACCTGGGCGATCCCCACCTCCCGGCCCACCCGAAGGGCCGCCTTTTCGTTGTCTCCCGTCAAGAGCAGAGACTTCCGGATCCCCAATTCGCGCAACTCGGCCACCGCCCGGCTTGCCTCTTGCCGGGGCTGATCCTGCAGGAGGAGGACGCCGGCGGCCCGCTCTTCCCATCCCACCAGGACGGCGATGCCTCCTTCGGACGCGGCCTGATCCAGGACGTCCCGCTCCGGCTTGGAAAGGGCGACTCCCTGCTGTTCCAGGAAGCGGGCGCTGCCGACGAGTACGGTCGGACCCGCCTCATCGCCGGTGGAAGGCAGCGTTCCTTCCAGTCCCAGACCCGCGTGCCTTTGGACCGACTCCCCGGGCGAGACGTCGAGCCCGCGGCTCTCGGCCGCCTCCCGAATGGCCTTGGCCAGCAGATGCTCGGAGAAGAATTCCAGGGAGGCCGCCCAACCCAGGATCGCATCGGGACGGAACTCTCCGAAGGGAATCACCCGGACCAGCTCGGGCCGGCCCCGGGTGAGGGTGCCGGTCTTGTCGAAGGCGAAGCAGTCGATCTTGGAGAGCTCCTCGATCTGGACCCCGCCCCGAACGACGATCCCCTTCCGGGCCAGGGCGCTGATGGTGGCCAGCACCGCCGCCGGCGTGGCCAGGACCATGGCGCAGGGACAGGCCACGATGAGGATCGCCACGGAGCGCATCCAGTCGCCCGTCACCACGTAACAGAGAACCGCGATTCCCAGCACCAGGGGCAGGAACCATTGGGCGTAGCGGTCCGCGGTCCGCTGGATGGGAGCCTTGCTCTCCCGGGCCTGGCGCACCAGCTCCACGATCCGGTTCAACACCGTGGTTTCGCCCACCTGGCGGGCGCGGACCAGGAGCCGGGCGGTCTGGTTCACGCTGCCGGCATAGACCTGGTCGCGGACCGACCGCTCCCGGGGCACCGACTCGCCCGTGATGGAGCTCTCGTCCAGGAGCGACTCCCCTTCCAGGATGATGCCGTCCACCGGGACCCTCTCGCCGGGATAGACCACCACCCGGTCCTCCGGCCGGAGTTCTCCCAGAGCCACCCGTTCCTCGCCGTCGTCTCCCCAGCGGTGGGCCTCCTGGGGCAACATCGAGAGAAGCTGCGTCAGGTCGGTGTGGAACCTTTGGGAGGCGTAGGCTTCCAACGTCTCGCCCACGAGCATGATGTAGACCACCTCGGCGGCGGCCAGGTACTCGCCCACGTAGAGGGCGGCCAGAGCCGCCAGAGTCACCGCCTGATCGGCGCTGATCCGCCGGGAGATCACGTCCTGGAACGCCCGGTGGAAGGTGCTGTACCCGTAGAGGAAGGTCAGGACGATGCCCAGGTCCCAGGGGAAAGGCGAAACGACCCACTCCTGCCAGTAGGCCACCAGGAGCAGGCCGCCCAGGACCAGTCCCGCAAAGCGCCAGCGGAAGACGGCCCCTTCGTCCAGATGGAACGTGTGTCCGAGGGGAGGGATCATGATGGCGCCGTCCACTATACAAGCCGTTCTGGCCGGTTCAAAGAGACCGCTTGCTCCGCCTGAGCGGGGCTGGATACAATCCCTCTCCCAAGGGGGAGCCCCGATAGCCGGCGCCTCCCGGAGCCCAGTCCATGCTCGATCGATTCCAGAGGCGGAACGAACCTGTCTACCGCGCCGATCTGGACCGCTGCCAGCCGGCGAGCGCCCTCAGCCGGACGGCTCGCCGATTCGCCTGGCGAATGCTGGACTTCGAGACCGACAAGGCCGCCGGAACGCTCCTTTTCGCCGGCGAGGAGACGGAAGCGGCCGAGATCACCTATCCCCTTGAAGTCCAAGGATGGCACGACATTTATATCGGCCTCTTCAACAACGCATGGCGCCCCTATGAGGCCCAACGGGTCTTCGCCCGGCTCAGCGGAGATCCGGCGTTCTCGCTCGTCTATCTTCCGATCCCCAGCGAACGCGCCTGGGGCGTTCCGGCCGACGATCAGAAACAGGGCCCCAGAATCCAGGACGTCTTCTGGAAGACCGCCGACCTGACAGGCCAGACCGTGGCGTTCCGCCAACCGTGCCAGCGGGCGGTGCCCGACGAACAGGCTTTCGGCAACATCAGCGGCAAGGTCTGGCTCGCCTACATCAAGCTGGTCCCCCTCACCGGCGAAGAGGTCGAAGACCTGGAACTCGACAGGTCCGACCCGGCCAATCGCCGGCTGTTCGCCTACAACGATTCCTGGTTCGACGGCGACCGGGGTTCCCGAATGCCGGGAGGCCGGTCCGAAGAGACGGCCATCCAGGCCCAACTGGAACCCTACCGGCACACCGATTTCGGGCGCATCTACTGGGACGGCGCTCACGGGGACATCTGCAACTACCTGACGCGCATCGGGCGGGTCTGGGACGGCCGGGGCATCCGGACCCAGGATCCCCCCAGGCGTTACGACCGCCTGGCCCGGGAAGCCTGGGACGCCTACGTGGAACGCGGAATCGATCCCTTCCGCGTCGCCGCAGACTTCGCTCACGAACTCGACATGGAGTTCCACGCCTGTTACCGAATCGGGTGGCGACCCTTCTACTGGCCACCGCCGTTCGACGAATTCAATCGCGGCGGACTCTACGACCAGTGCCCCGAGCTCCGTTGCGTGGGCCGCGACGGACGGCCCTCCCTCGGCCTGTCGTTTGCCTTTCCCGAAACCCGCCGCTACGTCCTCTCATTGATCCGGGAGATGACCGGCTATCCCATCGACGGCGTCGCCATTCTCTACAACCGTCAGCCCCCCTTCCTCGAATACGAATGGCCGTTGGTGGAGGGCTTCCAGGAGGAGTTCGGAGTGGACCCCCGCCGCCTGCCCGAAACGGATCCACGCTGGCTGGCCTACAAGAGCCGGATTCTCACCGGTTTCATGGAAGACCTGAAGGCCGAACTGGCTGAGGCCGCCCGGGAGCAGGGCCGGTCCGCACCGTATCCGGTCACCGCCTGGCTGTTCGGCTCCCGCGAGGAGAACCTGCTTTACGGGATCGACATCGAGCGTTGGGTTCAGGAGGGTCTGGTGGACACCCTGATCCCCTACACCTCGGCCCGGAGCCTGTTCAGCTTCGAGACCGCCTGGGAAGACGCAGCCGACGTCACCTATTGGGTTCGCATGGCCCGTGCGGGAAATTGCCGGTTGGCGCTCAATGTGATGCCCCGAAACATGGACGCCACACAGTATCGGAACAAGGCCGGCCAGCTCTACTCTCTGGGAGTCGAGCACCTGGCCTTCTGGGACACCGCCATTGCCGGGGGCCAGGCCTCGGAGACACTGGCCCGTCTGGGTCACCACGAGGAGATCGCCGGCTGGATCATGGCCGGCCGTCCCGAACCCCAGTCGACTTCCAGTCCGCTATGGAAGTTGGGAGATTGGGACCTGAGCTATTTCCCCGAATGAGCTTCCAACCGCTCGAACGAAGAAGGAGCATCCCTTGAATCGGCGGCCCTGGGCTCAACTCGCGATTCTGTCGGTCCTTCTGCCGGCGAGTCTTCCGGCTCAGTCGGAAGTGCCGTTCTTCAATCCCTACGGGCTGACCGAAGACACCCTCGACGGCCTCCAAATCCGGGACTCCCGTCATCGGCTCTTCGTCGAGTTCTTCTCGGCAATGCTTCTGAATCAGAGGGTGGATCGAGAGGCGGCCTTCGCCGTCTACGGTCAGGTCCGGCCCCTCACCCTTCTGCAGAGGAACGTCTACGGCGACCAGGCCGTCTTGGCGGCGGCCAACGTGAGGGCTCAAATCAGCGCGGGTCTTTGGAACCTCTCTTCTCCGGAGCTGCTCAAGGTCGATGTGGCCCCGCCGGTGGTCCTGGTCCGGCCGGCGCGCCTGCAGTTCACCCGGGGATTGGAGAATCGGGCGTTGGTCCTGGTTCGGAATCGATCCCAAGTCGGGCAGAACGTGAGCCTGGAACCGGCGGAGGGTCCGTTGTATTTCCGGCCCCGGCAAGTCCGGTTGGCCCCCGGGGAGGTCCATCCCGTCATCGTCCGAGTCTGGGGTGAGGACGGAGAGAGCCTGGAACTCAATGTCCGATCCGGACGCCGGCTTCTTCGGGTGAGTCTTCCCCTGGCTTGGAATCCCGCCTGTCGTCTCCAGATCCGGGTCCTGGACGAGTCCGGCCGGCATGTCCCGGCCCGGGTGGAGGTGGTCGGTTCCGACGGCCTGGGACGGGCCCCCTCGGGAACCTATCTCCGCTACACGCCAATGCGGGCGGACGCCTACTTCCACACGCGAGGAATCAGCAGTCTGGTCCTGCCGGCGGGAAAGGCCCGAATCCGTGTCGCGAGGGGATTCGAGCACCGCTACCAGGAACGAACCGTCGACCTGCAGCCCGCCGGCCCCGGCGCACTGGAATTTCGCTTGGAGCGCTTCCACGACGCCGCCGCCCGCGGCTGGTACTCGGGAGACATCCACATCCACCCCAACCTGGTCCACAAGACCATGGACCAGGTCATCAATCCCGCCGACATCCGCCTCCAGACGGTGGCGGAGGACCTGAATGTTGCCAACCTCCTGGTCTGCAATTCGCAGGGCGCGGTCCTCTACGATCGGCAGCACTTCACCGGCGCTCCCCACCCCCTGAGCACATCGCGGCACATCCTCTACTGGAGCCAGGAGCTCCGTCCGGCCCTCTACGGCCACATCGGCGTCCTGAACCTGAAACGCTTTCTGGAGCCCCCCTACAACGGATTTCCCGCCAGCTTCTACCCGTTCGACTACCCGTCCAACGCCACCGCCGTCAGGGAAGTTCGCAAGGAAGGGGCCGCCGTCTTCTACGTCCACCCTTCCCTGGGCCGGCAGCGCTGGATCCCGGTGGACGCCGCGCTCGGGACCGTCGACGGCATGGAGATCCTCGGCTTGTCCAACACCCATAGCACCAACACCCTGTATCGACTGCTGCTCGACTGCGGTTGGCGCCTCAGCGCCGTGGCCGGCACCGACGCCTTCAACAACGTCCGCCGGCACAAGGTCCTGGGCGGGGATCGCGTCTACGCCTACACCGGGGACAAGCTGTCTTACGAGGACTGGGTTCGCGCACTGCAGCAGGGGCGGACGTTCGTCAGCAACGGGCCTCTGCTTTACTTCCGGGTCCAGGGCCGGCTTCCCGGAAGCGAGATCGCCCTGGACGAACCCGGACCTGTGGAGTTGGAGTTGGAGGCTTATTCCCAGATCCCCATGGAGAAGGTGGAAATCCTCTTCAACAGCGAGGTCCTGCAGCAGATTCCCCTGATAAACGGCACCAAATTGAATCATCGGGGGACGATCCGGGTTCCGTCCAGCGGCTGGATGGCTGCCCGGATTTGGGGAAAAGAGCATCCATTGGTGGTCAACAATCCCGAACTCTTCGCCCATACAACGCCGGTCTATCTCACGGTGGGAGGGCGGCCCTACGCCGATCCCGAAGCCCTCGAATTTTTCCTGGAGAGGTTCCGGGAAATGCGCCGGACCTCCCTCGCCGGCGGCTCTTTCGAGAGCCTCCATCAGCAGCGCGAGGTTCTGGGCCAGTTGGCGGAAGCGGAGAAGATCTACCGGGAGCGGCTGAAATGGTCCCGCAAACCTCCTGCCGACGCTGCGGACTCCGGTCCATGACAAGAGTCGCCGACGGCTGTTAAGATCCAAGGCATTCGATCGGATCGAGCCGTGACCCATTGGCACCCCATCTCCGTTCCGTCAGGACGCTGCCTCCGGGTGGCCGTGGCCGCAGCGACCCTCAGTTGGGGAGCGGCCTGGCCGAGTTCCTCCGTGTCCCGCCCTGCCGACCGGGCCTCCGAGATCCTCAAGCACGAGTGTCTGAGTTGCCATGGCTCCATCCGCGCCTCGGGCCTGGATCTCCGGTCCCGGGAGGGCATGCTGCGCGGCGGCAACCGCGGTCCGGCGGTGGACCCGGGCCGGCCCGATTCCAGCCTGCTCTACCAGGCCGTCGCCCACGCGGGCGATCTGGCCATGCCTCCTGGAGAGAAACGGCTCCCCGACCGGGACGTGGAGACCCTCAAGGCCTGGATCGAGGCCGGGGCTTCCTGGCCCGACTCCGCCGGCGATGACGGCGGCGGCCCCGCCTGGTGGTCCTTTCGCCCACCGGTCCGCCCCGAGCCTCCCCAAGTCCCCGGGGCAGCGCACCGGGTGCGCAATCCCATCGACAACTTCGTGCTGGCCCGGCTCCATGCCCAGCGCCTGAAACCGGCTCCCGAAGCGGCCCGGCCGGAGCTGGTCCGCAGAGTCTACGTCGACCTGATCGGACTGCCGCCCACCCCGGAACAAGTGGAGTCCTTCCTCCGGGACGAGTCTCCCAAGGCGTTCGAAAAGCTGGTGGACCAGTTGCTGGAGTCGCCCGCCTACGGCGAGCGCTGGGCCCGGCACTGGCTCGACGTGGTCCGGTACGCCGACAGCGGCGGGTTCGAGACGGACGAGTATTATCCCAACGCCTGGCGCTACCGGGACTACGTGATCAAGTCCTTCAACGAAGACAAGCCGTACGACCGCTTCATCCAGGAACAGATCGCGGCGGACGAGCTTTGGCCCGACAACCTGGACCTCTACGACACCAGCTACGCCATTCGCCCCGAAAAGGTGGCCCACATGGAGGCCCGCGTCGCCACCAGCCTCTACGGGTTCGGGCCTTCCATCGGCGAATCCACCCTGGACGCCCCCAAGCTCCGTTACGAGCGCCTGACCGATTGGGTGGACATGACGGGAGCGGCCTTCATGGGCCTGACCCTGGCCTGCGCCCGCTGTCATGACCACAAGTTCGATCCCATCACCCAAGAGGACTACTTCCGGATGCAGGCCATCTTCGCGCCCTCCCATCCGGTGACGCTCCCGGTGGTCACGGCCATGAGCATGTTTCACCGGAACGAGCACTACCCCCGGACCATCGCCCTGGACGAACGGCGCCGGGCCCACGAAATGTTCGAGGCCAATGTCCGGGGCCGTTTGACCGAGGAACAGAAGGCGGGTTTCTCACCGGAGGCGCGCCGGGCCTACGAAAAACCGGAGCAGGAACGGACGGAAGAGGAGCGGATGCTGGCGGCTCCGGTCCAGGACGCCGTGGCGGACTTTTTCAATCGAAATACCTTCAAGCTCAAGGACCACCTGACGCCGGAAGAGAAGGCGGAACGGTCCCGGCTGCTTCTGGCCATCGCCGAGAAGGTCTTGGAGGTCCCCGTCTCCGACGGCTCCCACGCCATCCGATGGGATGGATTTTACGACACGCCCTCGGCCACGGTCCTGGGCCACATCCAGGGAGAGCTGATCCCCGAGACCCGCATTCTGGAGCGGGGCGATCTGGACCGTCCGGGGGAGCGGGTGGGAGCCGGATTGCCCCGGATCCTGGGGAAAGGGGTGGACTTCCGCACCAACCAGGGCCATGGCCCCCGTCACCGGAAACACCTGGCCCTGTGGCTGACTCGTCCCGATCATCCACTGACTGCCCGTGTCATGGTCAACCGCCTCTGGCAGTGGCACTTCGGGCGGGGGCTCGTGTCCACGTCCAACGATTTCGGCCTCCAGGGGCAGCCCCCGTCCCACCCGGAGCTGCTGGACTGGCTCGCCACCGAGTTCGTCCGCCAGGGCTGGAGCCTCAAGGCGATGCACCGGCTGATCGTCCAATCCTCGGCTTACCGGCTCACCAGCCGGTTCGACGACCCTCGCAATGCCGCCGCCGACCCGGACAATGCCTACCTCTGGAGGGCCAATCGGAGACGGGTCGAGGCCGAGGTCCTGTGGGACAGCATTCATGCCGTGGCCGGCACCCTGAACTCCAAGATGTACGGGCGGCCGTTCGTGCCGCCGCTGTCGGAGGATGAACTGGCCGGCTTCCGGCTCAAGTGGGCGTGGACCGTGCCGGCGGATCCCGCAGAGCACAGCCGAAGAGGCATCTACATCCTCTCGCGGCGGAACTTCGTCTTCCCCATGTTCGAGAAATTCGATACTCCCGATCCGGCCGTCAGTTGTCCCGAGCGCTCCGTGACCACCGTGGCCCCCCAGTCCCTCTGGCTCCTCAACAACGATGCCGTCTTCCGGCAGGCCCTGGCCTTTGCCGGGCGCCTGGTCCGGGAAGGGGGTTCCGAGCCGGGCCAGTGGGTGGACCGGGCCTGGCGGACTGCATTGGGACGTCCGCCCACCGGTCAGGAGACCCGGGACGCCCTGGAGACTCTGGCGTCTGCCGAGGGCGAACGGTGGGAGGAGTTGCCGGAGGGCGCTCCCCCGGAGTTGAAAACCATCGAGCGGAACCATGCTCAGGGACTGACGGAACTCTGCCTGGCCGTCTTCAACCTCAATGAGTTTCTCTTTGTTGATTGACGCGCATGCTCGCGGATCCGGAATTGGGGGACAGGAATGTCCACTTTCCCGGTGGGGGACAGGAATGGCCCCCCTCCTGTTGACGTTGCCACGTTGGCGGGGCTTCAATAGGAGCACTCATTCAAGGAGTGGAATGTGATTTCCAATAATTGCCAGGGCGCCGTTCAGGTCGGTACGAGGCGAGAGTTTCTGAAGGCATCCTCCTTCGGTTTCGGCTCCCTCGCTCTGGGCGGCCTCTTGGAGCGGGAGGGCCGGCTTCTGGCCTCCAACGACGGTCGTGTTTCGCCCTTGGCTTCCAAGGAACCCCATTTTCCGGCCCAGGCCAAGAGCGTCATCTTCCTGTTCATGCAGGGCGGCTTGAGCCAAGTGGACAGTTTCGACCCCAAACCGGCTCTGGCGCGGTACGACGGACAACCGCTGCCCTCCAGTTTCCGCACCGATCTGGAGCTGGCCCAGATCAACCCCTACGAGTCCAAGCTCATGGCCAGCCGCCGCACCTTCAAGCAGAGGGGCCGGTCCGGCATCGAGATCTCGGATCTCTTCGAAGGGCTCGCCAGGCATGCCGACGACATGGCCGTCATCCGATCCTGTTACCACGAGTCGTTCATCCACGGTCCCGCCCTCACCTACCTGCACACCGGAAGCCTGCAGTTGGGGAGTCCCAGCATGGGTTCCTGGATCCTTTACGGGCTGGGGAGCGAGACGGACAACCTCCCCTCCTACATCGTGATGACCGACAGCATCTTCCGGTCCAGCACTTCCAATTTCAGCACCGGCTTCCTTCCGGCCATCTACCAGGGGACGCTCATCAACACCGAGGGCCAGCCCTTTCAGAACCTGAAGCCCCCGTCCCGGATGGACCTGGACCGGCAGCGCGCCCTGCTCCAGCGGATCGAAGGCTGGAACCGGAACCATCTCGAGACCCGTCCCGGAGACAGCCGCCTGGAGGCCAGAATCCGAAACTACGAGTTGGCGTTCCGGATGCAGATGGCGGCGCCCGAACTCATCGATCTTTCCGGGGAACCGGAGCACGTGAAGCGGATGTACGGCCTGGATCGGGATCAGACCCGCAAGTTCGGCCGCATGTGCCTGCTGGCGCGGCGAATGGTGGAGAGGGGCGTCCGCTTCGTGCATCTTTACAGCGGCGGTTGGGACGCTCACGGCGAGTGCGACAAGAACCACATGAAGAACTCGTGGAAGACGGACCAGCCCATGGCCGCTCTGCTGGAAGACCTCAAACAGCGGGGCCTGCTGGAGAGCACTCTGGTCATCTCCACGGGCGAGTTCGGCCGAACTCCGGTCATGCAGGGCAAGGAGGGACGCGACCACAATCCCTTCGGTTTCAGCGCCTGGATGGCGGGAGGCGGTGTTCGCGGCGGCCAGGCCATCGGCGCTACCGACGATCTGGGTTTCGTGGCCGTGGAAGACAAGATGCACGTCAACGACCTCCATGCCTCCATGCTGGGATTGATGGGCCTGGACCACCGCCGCCTGACCTACTTCTTCCAGGGGCTGGACCGGCGCCTCAGTGGAGTCGGCGAAGCAGGCGAGGCCGGCGAGGACCTGTACCGGAAGCTGACTGGGAGGTCCATTGGCCATTCGTCCTGAGAAGGCTTGGCGGGCGATCGCCTTCCTGAGCCTGATCTCCGCCACAGCCGCGGGTCCCCTGCCCCAAAGCGGCGCTCCCTTCGTCGGCAAGATTCGACTGCCGGTAAGTCTTCGAACCGCCGAGGGGACCGTTCTGCCGAAGGGGCCCTTCGACGTGGAGGTGCGGTCAGAGGACGGCAGCATCCGGCTGCGCTTCCTCTCCCCATCGGCCGGGCCGGTTTCTCTCCAGGGTGTGCCCGTGGACCCGGAGGATTGGACCGCCGCCGCCGGATGGCCCCTGGCGGGAACCGTGCATCTTCACCCTGTGTCCATCCCCATCGGCACCGACGCCGAGCGCCACAAGAGCAAGACCGGCATGCCCCAATACCTGGAAACGCCGCGAGTCTGGAACGCCACGCTTCGCCTGTACCGCAGCGAGGACCCGGCCGGAGCGGTTTCGGTCCTCTTCCATGAGAACCATCCCGGCGGCCCGATCCGGGCTCGGTTCGAGCTGTATGCCGGCGGCGGCGATGGGAAACCCTGAGGAGAATTCCCCCTTGAGATTCCGATTCCCATACCCGTTCCTCGTCCTGTTCCTGATCTCGCTCCCCGCCCTCGAAGGCGGCCGGCACGACCAGCCGGCTCACTCCGAAGTCCGGGATGTCGACTCCCGGCTGGAGCTCTTTGTCGACGACTACCTCATCGACTCTCTCGACGGTCTGGAACTCAAGCTCCACACCCCTCGGCGCGCCGGAAAGGTCATGGTCTTCGACCGGCCCTGGGAGGGAGTGACCAGTGGAAGCACGGCCGTCGTCTTCCAGGACGGCGACCTCTACCGCATGTACTACCGGGGCAGCAGTCACGCCGGGTACGCCTTGGAGTCGCTCCTGGAACCGGGCGAGGAGGTGATCCCCGAACACCCCTACACCGCGTGCTACGCCGAGAGTCGAGATGGCATCCACTGGTCCCGGCCCTCGCTGGGGCTGCACGAGTACGAAGGATCCAGGGACAACAACATCGTCTGGATGGGAAAAGGCACGGGGGCCTTCCTTCCCTTCAAGGACTCGAATCCGGAGGCGCCTGCCTCCGAGCGCTACAAGGCCGTGGGGCCGGACAGCCGGAAGCTGTACGCCTTCGTATCCCCGGATGGGATCCACTGGAAGGAAATGAGAGAGGACCCCATCATCACCGACGGTGCGTTTGACTCTCCCAATCTGGCCTTCTGGGACGAGGTCCACGGGCGCTACGTTGCGGTCTACCGGGATTTCCAGCTCGGCGTCCGGACCATCAAGATCGCCACTTCCACCGACTTCAGGAACTGGACGCCGGGCCAGTTCGGCGAATTCGGGGATGCGCCCGCCGAACACCTCTACACCAACGCGACGCAGCCGTATTTCAGGGCGCCCCACATCTTTTTCGCCTTCCCCCGGCGATTCCATCCCTGGAAGACGCGGGTTCCTTTCGATCAGGCAAATTCCGGCGGTTGCTCCGACGCCATCTTCATGTCCAGCCGCGACGCCGTTCACTGGAACCGCCAATTGGAGGCGTTCATTCGCCCGGGAACCGAGATACGCAACTGGTCCCATCGCTCCAACACCCCCGCCTGGGGCCTGCTGGCCACGGCGCCGGATGAGATCTCCCTGTTCGTCCAGCGCCACTACACGTTCCCCACCAACTACCTGGAACGGATGGTGATCCGGACCGACGGATTCATGTCGGTCCATGCCGGCTCGTCGGAAGGCGAACTGATCACCCGGCCGCTGACCTTCACGGGCGAGAACCTCGTGTTGAACTTCGCGACCTCGGCGGCGGGGAGCATGCGGCTGGAGATCCAGGACGCCGGGGGACAGCCGCTGGCCGGATTCGCCCTGGAGGAGTCTCCGCTGATCTGGGGGGACGAGATCGAGCACACGGTGCGGTGGAAACGGAGTCACGCCCGGGCGGGCACGTCCAAGCCCCTGGCGCGAATCTCGGGGAAACCGGTGCGCTTGCGTTTCGTGATGAAGGACGCGGACCTCTACTCGATACGGTTCCGCTGACCGGCCGGAATCAGGATTTCGCCGCTATTTTGAACAGGCGCCGGACTTCCGTGCCATCTCGGAGGCATCCAGAATCTTCTGATTTGACATTCTTCGGGCCAGGTAGCGGCGGCGACAGGCCTCCGACCCACTCTCACCGCCGAACCACATCGAGTGACAACCCGCGCTTCTTCCCCACCCCGGCCGATCTGCGCGCCTGGTTCGTGGAGCACCACGACACCGCCGCCGAGTTGTGGGTCGGCTACTACAAGAAGGCCACCGGACTGCCCAGCATCACCTGGCCCGAGTCGGTGGACGAAGCGCTCTGCTTCGGCTGGATCGATGGAATCAGGAAGTCCGTCGACGACGAGAGCTACAAGATACGTTTCACCCCGCGCAGGAAGAGCAGCCGCTGGAGCGCCCGCAACCTCGGCCGCATGAAGGACCTGATCGAGGCGGGGCTGGTCACCGGAGCGGGGTTGGCCGCCTACCGGGCCCGCGACCCCGAGAACGAGAAGCGTGCGGCGTACGAACAGGGCGAAGTCAGCCTGCCGCCCGCGTATGAGCGGCAGCTCAGGGCCGTGCCCGCTGCGTGGAAGTACTGGGACGAGGAACGGCCCTGGTACCGCAGGCAGGTCACTTGGTGGGTGGTGAGCGCGAAACGCGAAGAAACCCGCCTGCGCCGCCTGGCGATTCTGATCGATTCCTGCGCCAGGGGCGACGTGGTCCCGCCGATGCGCGCGGCGGCGCGGAGGAGGAAATAGCCGACTCTTGCCCGTGCGGATCCGGTCCACGGCTTCTCAGGGGGCGGGCGCTTTCCGGGGCCGGTGCGGGTCGCTTGGAGCCCCCCATCCTCCCGCCAGCCAACGCTCCGACGCCACCGCCCTCCGTCGCTCGCGCGGGCGCTGGTTGAACCAGAAGGCGAACCGGGATTTCGGTAGGCCGCTCAACCACTCCTGATGGAGGTCAAGGGCCTCGTCCAGAGCTTCGAAAGGCTTGTAGACGACTCTCAGCCAGAAGCTGTAGCGGCGTCCCTCCTGCGGGTTCGGAGCCACCGCCTGGTAGTCCCACGCGGGACCGCCGACACCACCACCGCCGGCGTTGAAGGCGGGGCGGACCTCTATTCGCTACGGTTCCGTTGACCGGCCGGAGGTCGACGACAATCGCTTTTTCGGATCTTATTACTCTCCTGTTATCAATGACTTGAATCCACCTGATTTCTCCGGCACCTCCCAGACCATAACGTTTGACAACCTTAACGCACCGCGTTATTATTTCTTCTTGATCAAGAGCTTCCACTGCAAGGACACCGAAAAGCTCTTCAACAGACGACTCCAAAGGAAATTTCCGACGGCTTTGAAGAAAGGCGCACTCAGGAAGCTGGAAATGCTGGACGCAGCCGAATCGCTCGGGGATCTCAAGGCGATACCCTCCAGCCGGCTGGAGGCGCTCTCGGGCAACCGTAAAGGACAATATGGCGTCCGGATCAATCGACAATGGCGGATCTGTTTTCACTGGGAGACCGGCGACGCCTATGACGTGGAAGTGGTGGACTATCACTAGCAGGAGGCTGGAAAGGGACTGATCAATGGATCAGAGAGACAAAACCTTGAAACCGACCCATCCCGGAGAAATCCTGCGGGAGGAGTTCATGAAGCCGTTGAGCCTGACCCAGTACCGGCTGGCAAAGGACATCTCGGTGCCGCCTCGCCGGATCAACGAGATCTTTCACGAGAAACGCGCCATCACGGCAGACACGGCGCTCCGGCTAGGCAGGTACTTCGGAAACTCCGCTCGATTCTGGATGAATTTGCAGTCACGCTACGAGCTCGAATCAGCGAAGGCTGTTCTCAAGGATCGACTCGACAAGGAAGTGACTCCCCATGGGACCAGGGCCGCTTAGTCCCATTTCTGCATCGATCTCGCGGGGTTGTCGCCTTCAGCGCTTGTTTGCGATCAAACGATTTCGCGACCTTCCGTACGGGTTTCGGCTACCCGTCAATCTTGTAGGAAGAAGATGGTTCCAGTTCGAGACTATCCGGCGACCCAATCCCGGTGCAGGTCCAGGGCTTCGTCCAGAGCTTCGAAAGGCTTGTAGACGACTCTCAGCCGGAAGCTGTAACGGCGTCCCTCCTGTGGGTTCGGAACCACCGCCTGGTAGTCCCATGCGGGGCCGCCGACGCCACCACCGCCGGCGTTGAAGGCGGGGCGGATCTCCAACTCGTCCGAAGGGCGGAACAGGTAGGCCAGCAACATGCCGTGGACCTTGCCGGCCATCAGCGGCTCCACGTAGCGAACCGAGCCGAAACTGTAAAGCAGCCGCCTTCCCTGGCCCCGGAACGCGTCACCGACCGGACCCCGCTCGGCCTGGATCGCTCCCGATTCATACAGATCCAGGGCGTCAAAGATGCCGTGCCAGGCCGGGGCCTCGAAGCTGGACCGCCGGCCCCAGAGATAGTAGCCCGGATTTCGGGGCGCCTGGATGTAGCTGGCCCAGAACACGCCCAGATACCGGGTCCGTATCCTGTCCAGCCGTGTCGGTGTGAAGGCGTGCTCCACGTCCAGGAACCACGGCTTTACCAACTTGAACGTGGTCTCCACATGGACTCCCCATCGCTCGCCGGGTTCGATCTGGAGCCAGGCCTCCTGCCCGGAGATCCGCTTCAGGCTCGACGGTTGGGCCCGGAAGTTCTCCAGGTCGCTCCAGCGGGGCTCGAAGGTGCCCTCGGTCCCGTCGAAGAAGAACTCGCAGTTCAGGCCCGAAGCAACCGGAAGAAAGGGGTGTGGCGAACCACCGGAACTGAAGCGCGCGATCCCGTTGTAGCCATTGTGGCGCCTCTCGAAGGGGACCGCGACGGTCAGGCGTCCCAGTCCCCCGGCCACTTGGGGAACCGAAGCCCGGCTGTGTTTCTGTTCCTCGCCGGCCAGTCCGTCGTGGTTGTCCACCACCAGGGCCTCCAGCTCTCCCGCCCTCAGCGCGAGACGGTGCGGACCCGGCGGTGGTTCGGAGGGCGCCTGCCGCGGGCCGGCGGCGACGGCCGTTACGCCGCCCAACGCGGCCAGTCCCATCCACTGACGGCGGGAGTAGGATGGATCTCCGGGTTCGTTTCCCATCGTCCGCCTCCTATCCGGAACTGCTCATCGGGCCGCCACTTCCCTTTCGGTTTTCGGCGGCTCCATGAAGTCGGACCAGATGCTGTCCAGGCGTTTCTCGAATACGGTGAATGCATTGGCCCGAAAGAGGCGCCAGTCACCCCGGTCCAGTTCCGAATCCAACTGTCCCGGGGCCCAGCCTGAATGTCCGACGAAGAGGCGGAGCTGGTGGGAACCCCTCTCCTCTTCCAAAAGACGTTCCAGTGTGGTCTTGTCGCCTCCGAAATAGACGTCCCCCATTACATTGGTCGTCTGCTCCAGAGGTTCCTCGCTCCGGATCAGAAACATGAGCGTATCCATACCCACCGGACCGCCGTAGTAGAGGCGGGCTTTTCCTCCCGGTTTCTCGAGTTGAGGCAGGACTTCCTCCAGGGAGACGTCGGTCGCCCGGTTGACGATCACACCGAGCGTACCGGACGGACCGTGGGCCACGAGCAGGACCACGGTGCGGCGAAACCGAGGGTCGAGCATCCCCTGCTTGGCCACCAGAAACACCCCCTTGCCCGGCTGGACCGCCTGAAAGGGAATGCGGGGCCGCGGCTTGGGAATGGACCCGGCTTGGATCTCGACGCTCTGGCAGACCTGGAACAGAATGCCCAAGGCCAACCAATGCTTCATGTTCCGGGAGACCCGCATGGTTGCCGCCCAGTCTACTACGACGGCGGGACCCGAGAAAGAAGCGATTGCCCGACGAAGGTGCCCTCCGGTTTGAGCATCAGCCAGAACAGAGCGGCCACCACGTAGACGCCGCAGAACACCCACAAGACGGGGGTCCAGTTGTCGCCCGACGGACCCAGGAGCAGCGGGACGACGACGGGAAATGTTGCCGCTCCCAGGTTTCCGGCCATGTTCATGGTGCCGAAGATGGTCGCCACGTTGTTTCCGCCCATGGCAATGGTCAGCGAATTGACGATGGGGCTGACGAAAGCGGCGAAGAAGCCACCGATCCCGATGAGAGAGACGGCGAGCAACGGATTGTGAACCAGACATCCGGACACCGTGAGCAGCACGCCGACCATGAGGCAGCCCAAGGCCATCCCCTTCCGGGCCATTGCCACGTTCCCGCTCCTGGAGTAGATCCAATCGGAGACGACGCCGCCCAACGGTCCTCCGAATAGAATCGCGATCAGGGGAACACTCGTCAGCAGTCCCGACTCGGCCACCGAGACACCCCGTGACTCCTGCAGATAGGTGGGAAACCAACTGGCGTAGAAGATGTACCCGGCGGCCCGGAAGTACTGCTGTCCGCAGATAGCCCACATGGCCGGGCTCGCGGCCAGATGTTTCCACGGCGTCTTGACCGGCCGGCTCCGGTCCGGTTCTTCGTCCGGGTCCCCCTGCGAATCCTGCGCCGCCTTGGTTTCGGACAGTAGCAATTCCAATTCGCCGGGCGTAACGGAGGCGTGGTCCCGCGGGCGGTCCCGAAACCAGCGATAGAACAGGAGCGCCCAGACTCCCCCGGGGAGCGCGTAGAGGACGAAGAGCCAACGCCAGGTGACGCCCCACTCCAGGAGGATCCCGGTCAGGAAGGCGACGAGGATGGCTCCGATCTGCATCCCGGCGCCGAGAGAGCCGCTCGAAACGGCCAACCGGTTCACCGGCATCCATCTCGACAGCACGACCGCGGAACAGGGGAAGATGCCCGCCTGGGCCGCGCCGGAGAACATGCGGGGAACCAGCAGCCAGAGGTAGGCCGCCAGAATCGCTCCACCCGGGCCGGCCAGCCAGAGAGCCAACGCCGTACCCGCCACCGCCGAAGCCACGGTGCAGACCGACCAGACCACCGAGTAGAAAGGGAGGGTCCGCCGCGCGCCCCAGCGATCCCCGAGCCAGCCGGCAGGCACCTGGAATCCGGCGTAGACCCAGAAGAAGCCGCTCAGGATCCACCCCATCTGCTCCTTGCTCAGACCCAGGTCGGTCCGGATGGTGCTCTCGGCCACCGAGAGGTAGTTGCGTTGGATGTAGGCGATGGCGGCCGCCACGCAGAGCCAGACCAGGACGGAGTAGCGGACCCGGCTCCGGGGAGAGGACGGGGTAGCGGTCAGGGAGAACCTCCGGAGCTATTGCGAGCGCACTACTGGAGAGATGCGGTCTTGTTCAGGCTGTCGGCCCCAGACGGCGCGCGCACCTGAAAACCCTGGCCGGCGCTGACCTCCTGGTCGCTGATCTTGTCGTGGACCTTCACGTTCAGGTGGTACCGGCCGGGCTTCAGTTGCCGGATGGGAAGGCTCTTGACCAGGACCATGCGCTGGCCCGAGAAATACTGGATCGACGCTCCCGTCTCGTCCACTTCTTCCATGAGGACCTTCTTACCCTTGGAGATGCGGTAGCTGGCCTCAATGGACGGGACCAGAGTGGCCTGGTCGGCGTTCACGTTGTAGACCTGAAGATAGACGGCCAGGGGCGCCGAGGCGGCGAATTTGTGATCCAGGACGGGACGCACCTTCACGTTTCCCAGGACGAACATCTCGTCCTTTTCCATGTCCTCCAGTTGCCGAACCAGGTCCGTGAGGATCAGGGAACTTGCTTTCAGGTTCTCGCCGCCAAAGGCCGGAGGGACGATGGCCGTCCGGCTGACTCCCACCTTGCCGCTACGCAGGTCCTTGACCACCAGGTCCAAGCGGTAACGCAGCTTGCGGTCCAGGACCAGGATCTTCTGGTAGGTGGACCGGCCCTGTTTCCGGTTCTGGGCGGCGTAGGCCTCCGGAAGGTAGGTCTGCACCAGGTCGTAGTCGAACTCGTCCACGATCTCCCTGGTCATGCTGGTGACAGCGCCGTAGACCCCCACCTTGGCCACGTAACTTTGATTCTTTTCCAGCTTGTACGACAGTTCGCCGTTGTCGAGTTCCACCGTGACCGGCACCACCACCCGATCGTCGCCCAGCTTGAAGTAGTCGCGCCGGACCCGGAAGGGGAGCGTTTCGTAGCCGATGGAAACATCCACGAGCCCTTTCAGATCGCCGTACTTGATGGGCTTCGGCGCCTTGATCCTGACGTAACGCTCGTAGCGCTCGAACACGTCGTCCTGGGCCCGGGTGGCCATGTAAGGGAAGCTGTCCCGCATGCCCGGGGAGAAGAAGGGGCGGTCCTTCTTCTCGGCCAGGCCCATCTCCTCGGCCAGGGTCAGGCCGCCGCCTGGAAGATAGAGCAGCGCGTCCTTCTCATTGTGGTCCAGGCTGAGCCGGTACTCTCCACTCAGAGAAGCGTCCACGAACTCCAGTTCGATCTCCTGTCCCAGACCCTCGATATAGCGGTAGCGCCAGGTTTCGAAGGGATAGGTGGAGGTCACCCCTCCCCCCTCGTGCATGGGCCGGGCGTAGAAGCCGCCTCCGGCACGGGAAGTAATCTGGTCCGGCGGCCCATGAATAATGTAGACCCGGCCCCGATCGGTCATCCAGCCCGGCTTTCCGCTGGGAAAGCGCTCGTTGGCATAGGCGATGCGCCGATAATGCTCTTCCTTGTATTCGTTGATGGCGGTTCTCAGGTCCGGGTCCCGCCGGCGCCAGAACTGCTCGATGAACTGCTCCTTCTCCTCCATGGTGCCCAGGCCGTTGAACACGGCCAGCTCTTCATCGGTGATGATGTAGACGACGTCCTCCTTGAGCCATTTCTTGTAGTAGTCCTGCTGCTCTTCCTGGAGGACGGCCTTGTCGTCCCGCTTCTTCTCTTTGGCCTGGACCGGGAGCAGAGCCAGAAACAAGGCAAGCAGAACGAACCTGAACGGCATGGGAGGACTTGCGAAGGTTCCAGACATGAGCACCTCGGAGATCCCGACCGGGTTAGACAGCCGACCCCATCCATTATACCCGCTGCTCCGTTCGGTACAACAAACGCGGCCGTCCGCAGATCCGGATCGCCTGGATGACGGCGGGTGGAGCGGACCATGGGGGCGGATCAGCGTCCGTCCTTGCGATAGTAGGGCTGGTAGAGCTGCACCCGCACGCCGCCGGGCATCTTGAAATAGGTCACGAGTCCGAAGCCCTGGTCAGTCACATCGCCGTCGAACTCGACGCCCCGGTGCGCCAGATCCTCCACCGTGGCCCGGATGTCTTCGCAGTAGAAGGAGATGGCGTGGGTACCGGCCGGACTGCCGTGTTTCCCGGAGGGGTCGGTGGGATGTACGCCCATGTCCGCCTCCGGCAGGTCGAAGATGAGCCAGCCGCCGCCGACGTCGGTGTAGGAGTCGAAGCCCAGCTTGTCGCGGAGGAATTCGCGCAACGCTTCCGGCTCCGACGAGTAGAAAATGGTATGAACCCCCTTGATCATGGTCTCGCTCCTTGCCCCCAGCGGGAATCGCCCGATCATCATATCAAGCCCAGACCCTTCAACCTTCGAGATGTCTCTATGCCGGTGGTCGACGTTAATGGATCCGGTAAAAAAGGAATGCGATCTGACAACCGTGTGCTACGCTGAGGGTGTCATCACGAAGGAGCATGCAATCGAGGTGTGAACCCATGTTGACTCTTCATCCAGAAGAACAAACCTGGCTGGAAAAGTACCGGAAGGCCCTTAAAGAAAGGCACCGTGGCGCGGTGTTGCGCATGGTCATATACGGCTCCAAGGCACGCGGAGATGCCCACCAGGACAGCGATATCGACGTGCTCATCATCGTCAAAAACGAAGCGAACGGCCTCAAGCGCCCGCTACGGCGAATCGGTTACGATCTGGCTGCGACCTCTTGGGCAGTGCCCTCGATCATGGCTTACACGCAGGCCGAGTGGGAACGGCTGGCAACCCTCCAGTCAACATTCAGAGAAGCCGTCGAACGCGACGGGGTCCCCGTCCTGTGAATCGAGAGTCCTCCATTGGGGAATGGCAGCGCGCAGTGCAAGCGCTCGGATCGGCCAAGCTTCTGCTACAGTCCGATTATCGAGCTGACTCCGTGTCTCGCTCCTATTATGCGATTCTTCACGCTGCCAAATCTGCTCTGTTCGTACACGATATTGCCACATACAGTCATACCGCAGTGAGGAGCATGTTCGGCCTTCACCTTGTACGCACCGGTGAGATCGAACGAGAATGGGCAAGGGATCTTGCCGAGAGCTCGGATGATCGACTGATGGCGGATTACAGTCTGCATACGCACTTCTCTCGAGACGAAACCAAACACGAGTATGAGCGAGCGAAAGCGTTCCTTGAACGGATACACAGGTACTTGACCGAGCGCGGATTGACCCGTCGGGAACTCGATTCGGAGCATGGCGGAGGTTAAGTAAATTATTCCCTCGGCCACAACTTGACCCGCCAGAACCAGCCGTCCACCTGGACGAAGAGGACGTTGGGCTCCACCTCGATGACGGTGGTGTAGGAGGATCCCATCCTCTCCGCCACGGTGACGGTTTCCCAGGTCTTCCCCTCGTCCTCGCTCAAGGCGAACCGCACCAGCGCCCCCCGCTCCCTGGGCTGGAGATGGGTGCCGGCCGGGAACCTTTGCCCGTAGCTCAACAACACCCTGCCGTCGCGAAGCTTGAGGAGTGTGGGATCGCAGCCCCGGTCCAGGCCGGTGTAGACCGGCTCGCTCCAGGTTTTGCCCCAATCCTCGCTCCAACTGGCGAACAGAGGCGTGAAGTGGCCGGTCCGCATGATACAGAGCAGCCGGCCTCCGCCCAGATGGAGGAGGGACGGCTCGGTGAAGCCCTCGCCCACCGGGTCTCCCGGCTTGGGTGCGGCAACGGTGGAGAAGTAGTCCCAGGACCGTCCCTGGTCCTTGGAGATCAGCGTGAAGGTCCGCTGCTGGAAGTGCGTCTCCGACGAGCTGCGCCGGTCGGTGGGCGGCAGGTTGTCAGTTTCCAGGTTCCCCTCCATGGTGGTCATGAGGGTCCCGTCCGGCATCTCCAGCATGTCCCGGTAGAAGTAGAGTCCGTACCATTCGCCCTCTTCCCGAGCCCTCGGCGGACCGCCGGGAACCCGAATCACCGATTCCTCCTCCTGGAGGGTCGCCAGATCGTCCCGCGAGCGCCAGGAGCGGACCGTATAGAGTCCCGGCGACTGGAAGTCGGCGGCCCCGCCCAGTGCGAAGAAGTGCCCTTTGCGGACGTAGAAGACCCGCTCCGGAATGCGGAGGACCTCCTGCAGGGAAGGTCCCTCGTGAGACACGAAGGTCTTGCCGCCGTCGAGGCTTTTCTTGTCTCCGTAAAAATAGATGGTGCCGTCCGGCGCCTGGAAGGATCGGGCCCATCCCCCCTCTCCCCATCCTCCTCCAGGTCCGTAGCGCCGGATGGGCCCGATTTCCCGGATGGTCTTCCGGCCATCCTCGGGTGTTCCCACCGCGCCGGAGGTTCGCCGGGTGACACGAACCTCGTCCATCAGGCCGACGAACTGACTCCCCGGATCGCTCGACCCCTCGTGGCGGTAGGTGATGAAGCGCCCTTCCAGGTCCTGTCCCACCCTCAGATCGGACGCCAGGTAGAGCCCCACGACCGGAGCTTTTTCGGAAGGGGTCAAATGTCGGACGATCGAACGTTCGTAGTAGAGGTGGGAGGTCCCCGCCATGAGCTGTCCGTCGCCGACCAGGTCGCCGTCCAGGTACAGGCGAACCCGGCCCTCGTCATAGGTGGCCTCCATGAGGTGGAACCGGTCGGTGAGGATGGAGACCGACCGGGAGTGTACGGTCTGACCGTTGCAGACGAAACGAAGATCGCCGCCGTTGGGGTTGAAGTCGAAGATGAGCTCTCCGGTGGCCGGATCGCCTGTGCCGCGATAGTTGCTGAACAGGCGCATGCGCCGTTTCAGGGCCGGCTTCACCCGGGCTGACAGGGTGAAACGGGTGCCCAGGTACCGGGTTCCCAATATCTCCAAGGAGTCGTGGGTCTTCCCTTCCCCGTAGAACTCCGCCACTCCGCTGCCGGAGACGGCCCGCTCCCGATCCCGGACCAGTCGAACCGAATTGTGCAGTCGCACCTCCTGTCGACCGTCGTCAGTCTGGTTGTCCTGGACCGCGCTCTCCGCGTCTGCCTCGAAATCGAGCAGGACGTCCAAGAGAGGTGATTGGTCCGCCGGCTCCAAGGGCCCGGCCGCCCGGAAGGAGTAGAGCGAGGCGTTTTTCAGGTAGAACCGCAGGTGCGCGGGCCGCGCGGATACCGGCCACTGGTCGCGCCCCTGCCACCGGACGACCTGGTCGACGCCGTCGTCCGTCAGCGGGTCGCATTGATCCTTGCCGAAACCCGGGATGATGTTTCCGGATGTGTCCAGCAGTTCGACTCGCAACCAACCCCGGCCGGCGTCGGCGTTGACGCGCAGAGGCCCGGCAAAAGGACGCAGACGGCGTGTCGTGAAGGAACCCGCTTCGTCCCCGGCGTCCAGGGAAGCGAAGCCGTCCTTCCTCAGGGTGGCCAATCCGATGGCGCAATTGCCCCATCCGCCCGCCACCGGGCTCACGTGGGTCTGGTCCGAGGCTCCGTAGAAGAGCTTGATCTCGTCCCCTTCCACCAACGGCTGACTCGGGGTGTGCAGCATGCCGTCGTCCCACTGGCCGGAGGTTCCCAGCTCCAGCAGAGGCGGGCGGTCGCCCTCTTCCCGTTTCCACTCGATCCCGTCCCGGCTGCTCACCAGCTCCACGTGGATGGTCCCGTCGTTGTGCCCGTCGTCGATCCGGAACACCCAGAGGAAACCCAGGTACATGGATTCGTAGGCGAAGGCGGAGAGACCGTAGAAATCGGTATGTTGCCGGTCGGCGGTGACCCACCGGTCGTCCACGGCGTCCGGCGCCAGGACCAGTTGGGTCGGAGGCCAGTTGAGGAAATCGGTGGTGGCGGTCAGGCCGATGGCCCGCCGCCGGTGCCCGCCGTTGGGCACGAATATCTTCGCGTAGCCCAGATAGCGGCCTTGATGGGGGTCCCAGACGAAATTGCCCACGTCTCCGGGATCCGCCAACAGGGGTTCCTCCCGAATCGGGCTCCAGTGGATGCCGTCGCTGGACCAGGCCCCGTAGTAGCCGCTGACCCGGTGATGGGGATCGGTGCGCCCGTAGTCGTAGTAGACCAGCTTGTATTCCTTGTCGGGGTCCGGGTCCCAGGGGGTGTGGATCACCAGCGGGATGTGGCTCTCCCGCATCCGGTCCAGGAAGATGTTGTTGGCTCCTGAACCCCGATACCGGACGATGTCCAGATCCGGCTTCGTCCACTGGACGCCGTCCCGGCTCTCGGCGTAGAGGTTGCGGTACTGCTCGTTCGGGTCGGCGTCCGGATTCGCGGTGTGGTACCACATCCGGTAACCCTTGCCTTCGGGCGACGGGAGGACGGTTCCCAGCAGGTAGGCCACCTGTCCTTCCCAGGGCCGGTCGGGCTTCAGGACGGGGTTCTCAGAATGCTTTTGAAACGGGTGATAGCGGCGGACCAATCCCTCCTTTTCCTGGATCAGGTGATCGTCCACCACCAGTTCCCAGGGGCCGGTCAGGTCGCCTAAGGAACGCGGTTTCGATTCCGGGGTGGAGCCCCATACTGATCCCGTGAACAGCAGGAAAGAAACGATGAAACCGATTCCAATCATTCTATGTAGTCCCTCGCAAGCTCCGGGTCGGTTTCGAAGAGGGGGACAAGACTGTCCCCCCTCCTACGACATCACCTCCCCCGCCGAGATGTCCACAGCCTGTCCCGTGATGGCCGCCCCCGAGGGCGACACCAGGAAGTGCACCAGATTGGCGACCTCTTCGGGACGGATCATGGTTCCCAAGGGAATTCCGTCCAGGATACGCTGCCGCATTGCATCGACGCTCACGCCCTCGAGGCGGGCGGTCTCCCGGAGGTCCCTGCGGGCCATGGGAGTCCGGACCCAGCCGGGACAGACGGCGTTGACCGTGATCCCGCGGGGAGCCAGCTCCAGGGCCAGCGCCCGGGTCAGGCCGATCACCCCATGCTTGGAAGCGCAGTAGGCGCTGTACCCGGCCGTTCCCACCTTCCCCGAGATGGACGAGATGTGGACGATTCGGCCGCCGTCCTGGAAATGGGGCAGCGCCCGGTGGGTGCAGTAGTAGACGCCGGTCAGATTCGTGGCCAGCACCTCGTGCCAGGTCTCGTCGCCCGGTTCCAGAATGGGATTCCGTTTCGAGATCCCGGCGTTGTTCACCAGGATCCGGATCCGGCCCCATTCCCCGGTGACGGCAGAGATGGAGTCCTCCACCTGCCGGCTGTCGCTGACGTCGCAGACCTTGGCCAGGACCCGGATGCCGCCGGCCGCCATTGCTCCGGCGGCGGCCTCGAGCCCCTCCCGGTTGCGATCGCAGATAGCGACCCGGGCGCCCTCGCTGCCGAGCTTCCAGGCGATGGCCCGGCCCATGCCCTCCGCCGCCCCCGTGACCACCGCCACCGCCGATTTCAGGGACATCCCGTAGCTCGACTCCTTCGTCTCTACGCCGCCGATCACTTGACAGACCGGCCCTCAGAGGGCACAAGTAACAAGGTGTTCGGAAGCTATCAACGGAAAGGAATCGATTCAAGGTAACGCCATGACTGTCCTCGAAACCATTCGCTCCAAGTCCGCTCAGGTGCTGGATTTCAATGAACGCTACATCCCCGGCGGAGTGGTCTCCATCGTCCGCAAAGCGGAGCCTGACCTGGCCTTCGCCCGGGGCCGGGGGGCCTACATCTGGGATGTGGACGGCAACCGTTACCTGGACTACCACGCGGCCTTCGCCCCCATCGTGCTGGGCCACAACGACCCCTACGTGAATGAGGCGGTCCGCAAGGCCATCGACGCCGGGGCCAGCCTTTACGGCAGCGGGACCAACGAGTTGGAGGGCCGTCTGGCCGAAATGCTCTGCACCCACGTTCCGGCGGTGGAAATGGTGGAGTTCCTAAACACCGGCACCGAGGCCTCCATGGCTTCTGTGCGCCTAGCCCGCGCCGCCACCGGCCGCGACCATGTCATCGTCACGCAGGGAGGCTTCAACGGTTCCCACAACGACGTGGCCTGCAACGTTCTCACGCCTCTGGACCAGATCGGCCCTCGCGTCTCTCCCGGCGAGTACCGCTACATTCCGCTGGGACCCGGGGTCCCCGACGCTCACGCCCAACTGGTGCACGTCATCAACTTCAACGACCTGGATTCGGTCCGCTATGTCTGTGAGCGTCACGAAGTGGCCGCCCTGGTGACCGAGCCCATCCTGCAGAACATCGGCATCATGAAGCCGGTCCCCGGATACCTGGAAGGGCTCCGGGAGCTGGCCGACGAGTACGGCTTCCTGCTCATCTTCGACGAAGTGAAGACCGGATTCCGGTACTCGGTGGGCGGCTACAGCGAAGTCAGCGGTGTGACACCCGATCTGGTCTACTTCGCCAAGGCGGTGGCCAACGGCTATCCCTTCTCGGCACTGGGCGGAAAGAGGGAATTCCTGGAACATTTCGCTCATCCCGATCCCTCCAAGCGGCCCATCGTCTCCGGAACCTACAACGGCCATCCCGTCTCGGTGAGCGCCGCCATCGCCACCATCGAACGGCTGCTGGAAGGCGGCGGACAGGTGTACCGCCACATCGACCGGCTGGGACGACGCTGTCAGGCCGGGATCGAGTCGATCCTGAGTTCCCGGGGGATCACCGGGACCGTGGCCCGGCAGGGATCCGCTTTCTGCCTCTACCTGATGGACCACGAGCCGGTGGACTGGCACGACTTGGCCGGAAACCACGATTTCAACCAGGACCTGGCCATGCGGCGCGCCCTGATCGAGCGCGGAATCTACTTCTTCCCGGTGGCCACCAAGCAATGCTCCATCTCGGCGGCCCACACCGACTCGGACATCGACCGCACGCTGGATGCCCTGGACGAAGTCCTGTCAGAACTCTAGCTGCCGGGGCGGACTCGACGTCATTCATGGATGTTCGCCACCGCTTCGCCGTTTGGTGCTGCCACCTGGTCCTCCTCTCCCTCCCTGTCCATTCCCAGGGAGGCTCGAGTGAAGACTGCCGTTCCTGCCACCTGGAGATCTACGACTCCCACCAGACCACCGGGATGGGCCGCGCCTTCTCGCTCCCCGATCCCGCCAACACGCTGGGAGAAGGACAGGAGGAGGCGACCTACTACCACCCGGCCTCCGACCGGCACTACACGGTCGCCCGCAGGAACGGCTCGTACTACTTGAGCCGGCACCAATTGAACGAGAAGGGGAAGACCGTCAACCGGGTGGAGAAGGAGATCCACTACGTCCTGGGGTCCGGGAACCGGGGCCGGACCTATCTCCACCGGACCGCTTGGGGCGCCCTTTACCAGTTGCCGTTGGCCTGGTATTCGGAAGAGGGTGGACACTGGGGCATGAGTCCCGGCTACGACCGCCCCGACCACAAGGGTTTCAGCCGGCGGATCGACTATGCCTGCATGTTCTGCCACAACGCCTACCCGCAACTGCCGCCGGGAGACGACGCCAACGGCAAGGATCCCCTCTTCCCGGAAGAACTCCCCAACGGCATCGATTGCCAGCGCTGCCACGGGCCCGGGAACGCCCACTTGAAGGCGGTTCGCAGCCGCGCCTCCAAGGACGCCATCCGCGCGTCCATCGTGAATCCGGCCAGGCTGGATCCCGTCCGGCAGATGGAGGTCTGCCTCCAGTGCCACCTGGAGTCCACCACCAAGGGCCTCCCGGCGATGATTCGCAACTACGACCGGGAGGTCTTCTCATACCGGCCGGGGGAGCCGCTGGCGGACTACATCCTCCACTTTGACGCTTCCGATCAGATAGAGGCGGAGGAACGGTTCGAGGTGAATCACGCCGGGTACCGGTTCCTGAGGTCGGCCTGCTTCCAGGAGAGCGAAGGCCGGTTCACCTGCGTGACCTGCCACGACCCCCACCGGCCGGCGTCGGCACCCGAGTCGCGGACCGCGTCGCGGGATGCCTGCAATCGTTGCCATGCGAGCCACGTGGAATCTCTGGTGGCTGCGGGAGAGCACCCGGCGGACGAGGATTGCCTGCTCTGCCACATGCCCCGGCGCAGGACCCAGGACGTGGTCCACGCCGTCATGACCGATCACCGGATTGCCCGCCGTCCGCCCGAAGGCGACCTCTTGGCGGCGCTGGCCGAATCCCACCAAGAGGTGATCCTGGGAGAGGTCATCCGCTACTATCCGCCGGGTCCCGCCGAATCAGGCCGGATCGAGCTCTACGACGCGCTGGCTCAAGTCAAACAGGACGCCAACCTGAAGTCCGGAATTCCCAGGCTGGAAAAGGTCCTGGAGGCCCAACGTCCTCTCCACGCAGGCTTTTACTTCGAGTTGGGGGACGCCTACTTGGCGGAGGGCAGGTTCAAGGACGCCGTCCGCCTCCACCAGGATGCCCTTCGCCGGCAACGAGACTACCTGCCGGCCCTGCGCAACCAGTGGCTGGCGCTGTCGGGGCAAGGATCCCTGGAACAGGGTCTGGCCATGCTTCGAAACACCCTTGCGGTCAAGCCGGACGACACGGTCAGCCTGACGCAACTGGGCTATGCCTTGTTGGAATTGGGTCGGCTGACAGAGGCCACACAGGTCTTGCAATCCAGCTTGCGCCTGGACCCGGATCTTCCCGATGCCTACAACAACCTGGGCTTGGCCCTGTCCCGGCAGAATCTCGGACCACAAGCCACGAAGGCTTTCCAGGAAGCGATCCGTCTTGAGCCCAATTTCGCCAGCGCCCACTACAATCTGGGGCTTCAACACTACGCAGCGAGGGCGGCCGGACCGGCCATCGCTTCTTTCCGCAGAGCCATTGCGCTGGCTCCCGAAATGGCGACCGCCCACACCAACCTGGGGGCGACGCTGGCAGCCACGGGAAAGGTGGAAGAGGCGGTCGAGGCCTTTCGCCGCGCGCTGGAGATCGAACCGGGTCTGCTGGCGGCTCAAGTCAACTTGGGCCTGTCACTCGCTTCTCTGGGACATCTCCGGGAAGCCCTGGATGCCATCCGGGCGGCCTTGAAGTTGAAGCCCGGCGACGAATTCCTGATGGAGCAGATCAAGCAACTCGAAGCGAAGCTCGGAAAGGAGCCCGAATCCCCATGAAAGAAAGATTGCAGGGCGTGATCGCCAACATTCCCATGTGCTTCAACGCCGACTGGAGCATGGACGAGACCGCCCTCCGGAATAATATTCGCGCCTACCGCGGCGAGGGCCTCGAGGCCATGTACCTCTTGGGCACCAGCGGTGAGCTCTTCAACGTTTCTCCCGACGAGTACCGGCGAGCCGTGAGGATCTTCGTCGAGGAGGCGGGACCGGAGACGCTCAAGGTGGTGGGGGCGACCTCGGTTCGATTGGGCGGAATCCTGGAGACGGTCCAGTGGCTGGCCGAGGCCGGCGCCGACGCGGTCCTGGCCATTCCGCCCCACTTCATTCCCTTGAGCGTCGAGGAGCGCGGCGGTGCGTTGCGCGCCATCGCCAACGCCTGTCCTTCCCTGGGAATCGTCCACTACAACACCAGCTACGCCCCGGAGGTGAAATTCGAGCCTCACGAATACGCGTCGTTGCTGGACGTGCCCAACCTCTGGGGCACAAAGCAGGGGCAGTTGTCACAAGAATTCTGGGACGGGCTGCAGGAGCATTCCGCTTCCTTGAGGCACCTCAGCCTGGACGACTGGATGGTCCGCTCCATGAAGCAGGGCGGCTACGGGGCCTTCTCCCTCCTGACCAGCCTGGCGCCCCGTTTCGCCCAGACCTGGCACCAGGCCTGCAAGGACCAGGAATGGGAACGGGCCGAAGCGATGCAGGTGGAATTCGACCGCTGCATGGACCAGATCTACTGGCCCCTGAGCCGGCGCGGCTATACCGACGTGGCCGTGGACAAGGCACTGATCGAAGCTTTCGGCTTCCTCCAGTCCAGCGCTCCCCGGCCTCCGCTGAAGCCGGTCTCGGAACCGGAGAAGGAGTGGGCCCGAGACGTGATCCGGAGTGAAGGGTATTTCCGAAACTTGATCTGATTTATCAGAAAATGCAGCGCATCTGACCTTCAGGACAGACTAAATGAATCTCAACCCCATCGATATCCTGGTCATCATCGCCTACATGGGATGCCTCTCGCTCATCGGAATCTATTTTTCGCGCCGCCAGAAATCCCGTGACGAGTATTTCCTGGGCGACCGGAAGGTCTTCTGGTTTCTGGCCGGCGGCAGCGTCCTGGCCACCATCCTCTCCACCATCAGCTACCTCTCGGTTCCCGGAGAAGTGATCCGTTACGGCTTCGCCTACTGTTTCGGCCTGATCGTGGCGCCGCTGGTGATCCCCATCGTGAACCGGATCCTGATCCCCACCATCAAGGGGCTCGAGATCACCAGCGCCTACGAATACGTGGGCCGGCGATTCGACCGGGGCACCGGCACCCTGGCCTCCACCCTGTTCGTCTTCCGGACCCTGATCTGGTCCGGGATCATCATCTACACGGCCAGCTTCGCCTTCTCCGAAATCTCGGGCCTGGGGCTGTTCACCACCATCATCCTGTTGGGGATCATCACCACCTTCTACACCAGCGTGGGGGGGTTTCGGACCGTCATCTGGACCGACAACCTGCAGCTCTGGATCCTGCTGGCGGGCGCGCTCTCCATCCCCATTTACGTCTACTACCTGGTGGGGACGGGACCCATGGGATGGTGGGAGACCTTCTCCGAAGCCGGACGGGGCGAGATGCAGGTCTTCAGCTTCGATCCCACGGTTCGCATCACCATCGTCGGCATCATGCTCAACATCCTGTTCTGGAACATCTGCGCCAACGGCGGCGACCAGGTGGCAATCCAGCGCTATCTTTCGACTCCCTCCGTCAAGGCGGCTCGTCGCTCCGTCTGGGTCTACGCCTGGTCCAACGTCGTCCTCTACACGACCCTGGCGATCTGCGGCCTGGCCCTGTTCGCCTTCTACGCCCACATCTCCAACCTTCCGGTGGCGGAGTTCCAGGCCAAGATCGCTCCCGAGGGCGATCGGCTCATGCCGCGCTTCATCGCCCAGCAATTGCCCACCGGAGTTTCCGGCCTGGTCATGGCGGCCCTGCTGTCGGCGGCCATGTCCAGCCTCAGCTCGGCCATCAACTCCATCTCCGGCGTCCTGACGACCCATTTCGGCGGCCGTCGCAAGGGCTCCCGGCGGGGCCTGCTGCTGGACAAGGGAGTGGCCGCCGGGGCCGGCGTCTTGGGAATCGGAGTGGCCGTCATCATCGCCGTGGTCATGAGCCGGACCGACTGGAACATCCTGGACCTGAGCGGCCGGGTCAACGATGTCTTCGTGGGTCCCATCGCCGTCCTCTTTTTCGGAGGCATCCTGTTTCGCAGGGTCGGACCGCAAGCGATCCTGCTGGGCTTTTTCCTGGCGGCGTCCGTCTCCCTGTTCGTGAGCTTCAGCAAGGAATGGTTCGGGATGGAAAGGGCCATCTCCTGGATGTGGGGAATCCCGTTCTCCTTCACCCTGGGCATGATCGTGGCGGGGCTGGGCGGTTTTCTCTTCCGCCGGCCCTCGCCTGAGAAGATCCAAGGCCTCACCTTCGGGGATCGAAAGAGGACATGAGATTCGGCCCCAGTCTCCTGATCCTCTCCCTGGTTGCGTCCGGAGACGGCCTGGCCAACGCGGAGACCCAGGAGGGTGTTCCCCGGTTTTCGGACCGGACGCGGGAGGCTGGAATAGACTTCCGCCATTACAAGGGCGCCGATGGCGGGTACCACCTGCTGGAGATCATGGGATCGGGCGCCGCCCTCCTGGACTTCGACGGAGACGGCTACCTGGACCTTTTTGTCGTCGCCGGAAGCAGTATCCCTCCACGAAACAATGAAGAATCCCGCAGCCGGCTCTACCGGAACCGGGGGGACGGCACGTTTCGGGACGTCACGCAGTCGTCCGGCCTGCTGATTCGAACCTACGGGATGGGGGCGGCGGCCGGAGACTACGACAACGACGGCGACCCCGACCTTTACGTCACCGGGTATCCCCGGAGCTACCTGTTCCGGAACCAGGGAGACGGCCGTTTCCGGGACGTCTCCCGAGAGGCGGGCGTCGAAAATGCGGGGCACTGGGGCTCCAGCGCCGGATTCTTCGACTACGACCGGGACGGACTCCTGGATCTGTTCGTCTGCAACTACGTCGGCTACGATCCCGGCGACGAAACTCCCTGTCACACCGCCGGCCGCAGGAACTACTGCCACCCCACGACCTTCGAGACCGATGCCAGCGTGCTGTACCGGAACCAGGGGAACGGCAGGTTTCAGGACCGGAGCAAGAGCAGCGGCATTGGCCACGCGCAAGGGAAAGCCTTGGGCGTGGCCTTCACCGACTTGGAGCCGGACGGATATCCGGACGTCTTCGTGGCCAACGACACGGTGGCGGACTTCCTGTTTCGGAACAACCGCGACGGCACGTTTCAGGAGGTGGGCTTCGACCAGGGGGTGGCTCTGGACGAGAACGGCCATCCCCGGGCCGGAATGGGGGTCGACTTCGGCGACTACGACGGAGATGGCCGGATGGATCTCCTGGTGACCAATTTCGCTGACGAGGGGAACGCCCTCTTCCGCAGGGCCGGGGCCTACTTCAACGAGGTCACCTACCAGTCGGGCATCCTGGAGAAAAGCTACGTCAAGGTGGGATTCGGGGCCCGTTTCTTCGACTACGACAACGACGGAGACCTGGATGCGTTCGTCGCCAACGGCCACATCGATCCCACCATCAACCAGCTCCGCGATTACGTCTTTTTTCGCCAGGAGAACCTGCTGTACGAGAATCGGGAGCGCAGTTTCCGGGAACGCTCCGGCGAGGCCGGCTCCTGGTCGCAGGTGCGGGACCTGAGCCGGGGCGCCGTCTTCGGAGACCTGGACAACGACGGCGACATAGACATCGTGGTCACGAACAACGGGGGGCCCGTCAACCTGCTGCGAAACGATTCAGTCAACCGGAACCATTGGCTCCTGATCCGGCTGGAAGGAGTCGACAGCAATCGGGACGGGCTGGGGGCCCGGATTCGGGTCCGTGTCGGGGGCCGGGAACTGCACCGGGAGGTCCAACGGGCGGCCAGCTACCTTTCCAGCCACGACCCCAGGGTGCATCTGGGACTCGGCCACTCGGACGTCGTGGAGCTGGTGGAAATTCACTGGCCCTCGGGGAACCTGCAGAGTCTCCACAACGTCACGGCCAATCAGATCCTGACGGTTCGGGAGAAAACCGTCCCATGAGTTGTGGAGCGACGGTTTCCTAACCGCCGACCGGGACCGGCGGCTTTCCTGCCGCCGGACTCCAATGAAACAATAGAACACACAGGAAACGGCCGCTGAAATGAAGAGGTTGCTCCAAAAATCCGATCTGGTCAATTTTCTCCGTGCAGGGGGCGTGGACCAGACCCGCCTCCTGATGATGCACAGCTCTCTTCACAGTCTGGGCCGGGTCGAAGACGGCGCCGAGACCGTGATCGACGCCGTCTTGGAGGTCCTCGGAGAGGACGGCACGCTGATGGTCCCCACCTTCAACTACGTCCTGGAGATGGACGTATTCGATCCCGCGACCGTACATTCCCAGACCGGCCTAATCACCAACACCCTTCGCAAACGCCCGGACGCCGTGCGAAGCCTCCATCCCACCTATTCGGTGGCCGCCATCGGCCGTCAGGCCGCCGAATTCACCCGGGAACACTGGAACGCGGAATCCACGGGCATCGACTCACCCATCGACCGGATCGCCCGGGCCGGCGGATTCATCCTGCTGCTGGGTGTGAAACACGATACCGACTCCACCATGCACGTCGGCGAGGCTTACGCCCAAGTTCCCTACCGGGGCGTCCCCTACGATCCCAACTTTCCCCGATCGGCCCCGGTGAGGACGCCTTCCGGCGAGGTGGTGAACGTGGACCTGAACGACGAGCCGGGCTGCAGCACCGGATTTGGCGTCATCGAGATGCCCCTCAGACAGAAGGGTTTGATCCGGGACTTCAAGATCGAGGCCGCGAAGTGCCAGTTGGTGAGAGGCTTGGACGTCATCGAGACCACGATGGAAATCCTCAGGGAACGGTCCGACGCCCTGCTCTGCTCCAATCCCTGTTGCTATTTTTGCACTCACGCCCGGAAGAAGACGGACCTTCACCCGAGATCTGGGGAATGACCGGGATGGCGACTCACGGTTCGGCCCGGCCGACGATCGCGACTCCCTTGGGGAGGGCCTGTCGCCGTACCTTCCTGAAAGCAATGGGGCTGGCCATGGCGCCGGCCTGGCCTACCCTGCGCGCCTCCCCGACTCCACCACCGACTGAATCCCCCACATCGGACTGGCTCACCCCGGTGGAGCGCTTCTTCGTCCGGAGTCACCTGGGGACTCCTTCCATCAATCGCGATGAATGGCGACTTGCGGTGGACGGAAACGTCCTCCGGCCACGGGAGTGGACGTGGTCTCAGCTCCGAGATATGGAGCAGGAATCCCGCACCGTCACCGTAGAGTGCGCCGAAAACCTCCCCGGTGGTTCATTGGTGGGAAACGCCCAGTGGCGGGGCGTGCCCCTGGCCCGGCTTCTTGAGGAGGCCGGCGTCGAGGATGACGCCCAAGAAGTCGTCCTCGAGGGCGCCGACCGGGGCCTGGACGAACTGGAGATGGTCCCCGTGACCTATGCGCGAAGCCTGCTTCTGGAGGACGCCGTGGCTGCCGGGACTCTCGTCGCTCTGGAGATGAACGGTCAGCCCCTGACCCCGGAGCACGGCCATCCGGCCCGGGCCATCGTCCCCGGCTGGTATGGAATGGCCCACGTCAAGTGGCTGACACGAATCCGGGTGGTGGCCGAGCCGTTCCGGGGTTTCTACATGGCCAAACGCTACTTCACGGCCCGGCGCCATCCCAACACGGGAGAACCGGTCTTGACTCCGGTGACGCGCATGGGCGTAAAGTCCCAAATTGACTCCCCCGTCGACCGCGAGACCCTGAGTCCCGGTTCTCACGTCGTCCGGGGCCGGGCTTGGGCCGGATGCCGGACCGTCGAAAGGGTCGAGGTCAGTAGCGACGGGGGCAGGTCTTGGACCCGGGCCGAACTCCAGGACACACCTAAACCATGCGCCTGGGTCCGTTGGCACCACACCTGGGAGCCTTCCCGGACCGGTCCATATGCGCTACAGGTCAGAGCCTTCGATGATCACGGCCAGACCCAACCGCCACAGGAAGACCTGGGCCGGATCAACCGCTACGACAACCGCTGGATACAAACCGTCCGCTGCACCGTCAGACGCCGCGATCAAGCCGATGCCATCAGCCCCCGCGGAGCGAGTCGGTGGGCCTGATCCAGATCGTTACAGACCGTCTCCTGGCGGCTCGACGTCCATTTCTCATCGCCGCATTGGTGTCGCTCGCTCCGGCATGGGGCCATTCTGGCCAAGTCACCTTCGTCGACCGGGCCACTCCGGCAGGCGTCATCCTGGAAGACCTCTCGGGGGGACCCAAGAAAGACGCCCTGTTGGAAACTCTCGGACACGGTGCCGCCTGGTTCGACTACGACAGAGACGGCTGGGTGGATCTGTACCTGGCCAACGGGTCTTCCCTGGACAAGATCCGCGGACGGGACCCGGAGCCGCCTCCAGGAGGCGCGCTCTATCGGAATCGCGGCGACGGGACCTTCGAGGACGTGACCCGCCGTGCCGGTGTATCCGGGGGCGACCTCTGGGCCATGGGGACCGTGGCCGCCGACATTGACAATGATGGAGACCTCGATCTGTTCGTCACCGGCTACGGACGGAATCTCCTCTTCCGGAACCAGGGAGATGGAACCTTCCAGGAGTTCTCGGAGGAAGCCGGGGTCCGGGGTGGCGGGTGGTCCGCCGGAGCCGCCTTCGGCGACTACGATCGGGACGGCTTCCTGGATCTCTACGTAGCCCGGTATGTGGAGTTCTCGCCGGAGAGCTATCCCACCGCATGCCTCTTTTCCGGTCTGCGCGTCACTTGCGGTCCGCGGCGCTACGCGGGGAGCCCCGACCTGCTCTATCGCAACAACGGCGACGGCACCTTCCAGGACGTCTCCATCTCTGCAGGCATCCGGAGCGGTGAGCCCTACAACGGCCTCGGCGTCCTCTTTCTGGACTACGACAACGACGGCCTCCAGGACATCTACGTAGCCAACGACGCCACTCCGGCCAACCTCTGGCGCAACAACGGCGACGGCACCTTCACCGACAACGCCGTGCTGGCCGGATGCGCCTTCAGCGAGGACGGCCGGGAACAGGCCCGGATGGGGGTCGACGCCGGCGACTTCGACCACAGCGGACATCTCTCAATTTTCACGACCAACTTCTCCGGCGACGTCAACACGCTCTTCAAGGCGAATCGCGACGGAACCTTCTCGGACCGCACGGGTCCGCTGGGACTCGGCGCCCCCAGTCTGCTCCACCTGGGCTGGGGAGCCGGTTTCATCGACTACGACAATGACACCTGGCTGGACCTGTTCATGGTCAACGGCCATCTCTACCCCGAGGCGGAGCGGCTCGACTACAAGTACCTCCAGACCAAGCTACTGTTCAGAAACACTGGAGCCGGCCACTTTATCGAGGTCACCCGGGAGGCGGGGGCGGCCCTGACCCGTCCCAACGGCGGGCGGGGAGCCGCTTTCGCCGACTACGACAACGACGGGGACCTGGACGTGGTGGTGACCAATATCGACGGGCTGCCCGAGTTGTTGGAGAATCGGGGTGGCAACCGGCGAAATTTCATCTCCTTCCGTTTGATGGGAACTCGAAGCAACCGGGACGGCGTCGGAGCGCGGATTCAAGTCCAAACCGGTGACGTCCGGCAAATGAGGGAGGTCCGTAGCGGCGCCAGCTTCATGTCTCACAACGATCTCCGAACCCACTTCGGCCTGGGAGACGGTCTTGTTGCCCAGGTGACAATCCGATGGCCGGATGGCCGGGTCCAGGAGCTTCCCAATTTGGAAGCCAACCACTTCTACACGGTGCAGGAAACAAAAGGAGTGATCCAAAAGAGGCCGGGGAAGGACCGATGACTCGAATCGATAGGAGCGGGGGTTTCCAGCCGCCGATTCCGAGAATATGGGGGACAAGAAAGTCCCCCCTCCTATGCGTGCTCATCCTGGGAGTCCTGGGCCCCACAGGTTTCGCCCAAACGACGGAGGAAAGGCTGGCTGAGGTCTATTCCCTGCTTCGTTCCGAGTCCTATGCCCAGGCGGCGCGCTCCCTGGAGGCCCTGATTCAGACGGCCCCGCCTGATGCCTCGCTCCAGAACCTTCTGGGAACCACCCGGGAGAGAGCGGGAGAAACGGCCCGGGCTCCCTCCTGTTATCTGCGCGCCCTGCAACTGCGCCCCAACTGGTCCACCGCCCGGTTGAACCTGGCGCTCGCCTATCTCCGCTTGGGACAAAGCTCGGCCGCCGCCGGACAGTTCGCGCGTCTGGTCCGATCCACGGCTCCGGCAACACCGGCCGTGAGCTTTTTCCACCAAGCTCCCATCGGGGAGGAATTGAAGCAATTTGCCGCAACACTGCGGTCGGAAGAGCACGAATTCCTCTCATTGGGGGGTGTTTTCCTGGTCCACGAGCTTCCTGAAGCTGCGTCGGCGGTCTTCTCCGCCGGCATCCAGGCCAATCCGGTCTCGCCTCTGCTGCAGGACGCCCTGGGACGCACCTGGCTCAAGATGAAACGCTTCCGGGAGGCGGAAACGGCCTTCGCCCGAACCCTGGAGCTGGACCCGGACGCCGAGGGCGCCTGCCTTCACCTGGGGTATGCCCAGGCCTCACAAGGACGAGTTGAACCCGCGCGGGAAACCTACGCCGAGTGCGTCCGTCAGGACCCGGACGATTACGCCGGCCACTACTTCCTGGGATCGACGCTGCTGGACCTGGACCGGCCCCAGGAGGCCATCTCCAAGCTGGAGGGAGCGCTACGGCTCAACCCGCGCTCGGTCAACTCCCGCCTCTTGCTGGGAAAGGCATTCGCCGCCGCTGGGAGGGACCAAGACGCTCTGGCCGCGTTCCTTGCAGTCGTGGACCGGGAGCCGGACCACGAAGCAGCCCTGTTTCACTTGGGGACCTTGCACCGAAAGCTGGGCCAGTCGGAGGAGGCCCGGAAGATCCTGGACCGGTTCCAAAAGGTCAAGGCATTCGAGCGGCAACGGTCGCGGCGGGCTCTCTTGCCCGGCTCGGTCCAGGTTGACCCCAGAGAAAGCTCCCGGGTGGCCCGGGCGGTGAACCGGTTCTATCTCCGTTACAAGCAGGCTTTGCTTCACGGCAGGTACCGGGAGATCTGGGACCTGCTGACGCCGTCTTCACAGGCTCTCTACGGCGACTTTCAGAGCTTCCGGTCCATTGCCTCATCCGTCTACGGCGACGGCCGGTCGAGAGACCGGATCGCGGGCAGCCGAATCCGGGACGGCAACACCCTGGGAAAGAGGATCTTCTGCCAACTGGTCACGGCGTGGGGCGAGCCGCTGCCGCTCCTGGTCCTGGTGCGCCAGGGTGATGAGCTGAAGATCGACCATGCCTTCGATCTGAGCTTGGCAGGGGTTCGCACCCTGGGAGGCCGGGCTCCAACCGCTCAGTAAATTCCGGTATCCCGATCAGGGGATACGGAAGATCACTTCTTTCAGATGAGTGGAGTATTGGGCCCGGAGGCTCTGGTACTTCCCCCTATGGCGTGAGGCCGCTTCCGGCTCGTCCAGGCGAGTGTAGACCTGGGCCAGCTTGAAGTGGGCGGCCGCGTGTTTGGGATCCAGGGACAGGACACGGTTCAGCAGGAGTTCCGCTTTCCGGTAGTCGTTCCTGAGCCACAGGATCTGGGCGCGGTAGTAAAGCGCCTCGATCCGCTCAGGGTCTTCCCGGAGGACCCCGCCGAAGGGTTCCCAGGCCGCTTCCGGCGAACCGCTCTTGTAGAGGTTGATTCCGTAGCGATGGGTGGCCTCCAGATGATCCGGTTCCCGCTCCAGAACCTTCTCCAACTGGCGGACGGCCTCGCGGTGCCGGCCCTGCATCTCGTATCCGATCCCCAGCAGGTAGTACGGGTGCGCCCGCTCCGGATGCATCCGGATCGTCCTTTCCAGCAACGGAACGGCCTTGGCGAGGCGGCTGGAGGTGAGATAGCCGTAACCCAGCGACTGGAGCAGTTGCCCGTCGCGAGTCCCCAGTTCCAGGGCCCGCTCCAGGTGTGGGAGGGCCGCCTCCGATTGTCCCTGTTGCAGGAGAAAAAGGCCCAGAAGCCTGAGGCCGGGACCGTTGTCGTGGGCCAGCGCTGCAACCTGCCGGGCACGCTTCAAACCCTGGTCCTTCTGGCCGCTTCGGAAGAGGATCTCGGAGAGCAGGAGCAGTAATTCCGGATCGCCGGGAGCCGACTTCTCGGCTCTAAGAGCCGCCGGCAGAGCCGCCCGCAGATCGTCTCGGGCCAACAGGACCCGCGCACGCCCGGCCCAAGCCGCCGAATGGTTCGAGTCCAACTCCAGGACCCGATCGAAACAAGCCAGGGCCTGCCGGTGCTGTCCCAGAGAAAGCAGGGCGTAGCCCAGGTTGCTCCCGGCCGCCACGTGATCCGGGTTCAGGGCCAGCGCCCGCTCGAAGCTCCGGACGGCCTCCTGCACTCGACCCTGGCGCCGGAAAATGATCCCCCACAGATTCAGGGCCGCCGGCCAACGCGGAGCGGCGGCCAAGGCCAGGCGAACCTCCGCCTCGGCCCGGGAGAGTTCCCCCTGGGCCAACAGCTCACTGGCCTGCTGGTAATGACGCGCAGGATCCCCCTGTTCCTGGAGAACCGGATTGGGACCGGCGAGCAGCAAAAACAGCGCCGACACAACAAACGGAATCGGCAAGGCCTCTCCTCCCCCAACCGGGGCAGCGTTCAAAACGCCAAGACAAAAAAGGGGCGGGAGTCGCCTCCCGCCCCTCTTCTTTCAACGGATCGTTCCGGAAGGCTGTCCGGGACAGCCTCATCCAGAAACTAGAACATCCACTTGACGCTGAACATGACGCGCCGCGGCCAAGTCACGTCCGACCCGACAACGCCGAAGCTGCCGCTGGTGGGATTGGTGTTGGCATTCCCAAAGCTCGCATGGTTCAAAGCGTTCAGCAACTGGGCCTGGAAACGGATCTTGTGAGTGTCGTTGATGAAAGTGTCCTTGATGATGCTGAGATCCCAGAAATCAACGATGTCCGAACGCAACTGCGCGAAGCGGAGAGGAAAGGTCCGCTTGTGGGTCCCTTCCGGCGCGTCACTGGGATTGCGTACGAATCCGGCGTTGGTGTTGAACCACCGCTCCACCGTGCCACCGCCGCCAAGACGGTCGGGACTGAAGCTGTCCGTGGTGAAGACGTCGCCGAAGTTCAGCGGGAAGCCGCTCTGGAGCTGCCACACCGCCGAAACCTGCCAACCTCCGAACCGGCTGTTCTTCCCAAAGGGCAACTGGTAGATGCCGCTCAACTTGAAGTTATGGGGCCGATCGGAGCGGGCCACCACTTCGACGGGAACGGGATCGCTGGCGTTCAGGAACTGGACCGCCTCATGGAAGCGGGACCAGGTATAGCCGAGGCTGTAGCTGAATCCGCCGGAGAGGCGCCGTTCGAGACGGCTCTCGAAGGCGTGATACCAGGAATATCCCTGGTTGGTCTGATTCAACGTCACGCCTGAGAACTGCGGAAAGGGCCGGAGAAGCTGGCTGCGTGAAACCGTGTTGGTGTTGAGCCCAGTACCAGGCACCAGGCCGGCGAAGGGATTCGGCACCTGCGTGTTCAGGTAGGCGTGATTCGCATTGTTCCGCTCATTGGCCGAACTCAGGTACCGGTCCGGCAGGACGTTCAGATTTCGCCTGCCGATGATGCGAACACCTCGTGTCCCGACGTAACCCAACTCCAGCATGGTGCTGCCCAGCATACGCTGAACCGTGAGCGACCAGCGCTGGTTGTAGGGCACCTTCAGGTTGTTCTGGTTGAAGAAACTGACGCTCTGACCCAGGTTCGTCGCCAGTCCTCTGGCGTTGCCGATAGGCAGGCGAATCCCATCCGGAAACGGGTTGGCAAAGTCAGCCCGGAAAGTGAGCCCGTTGTCCAATGTCGGCACCAGATCCGTAGTTTGACTGTACCCGGTCAGAATGGGTGAAACGCTGTTCCCCAGGATCCCGATGGGCTGATGGAAGATGCCGTAGCCACCACGAATCACCGTCTCCTCGCCCAGTCGATAGGCGAAGCCGAAACGGGGAGCGAAGATGTTCGAGGGGACATTGTACAGCGCCCGCGGCGTATCTCCGACTCCGGCGTAGGTGATTCCGCCGTTCACGGCGAACTCACTGGCTGCGATCTCAGGAATGGGGTTCATGGCGTAGGCCGCCTGGGCAGCGGCCGCAATAGGACTGGCCGTGCCGAACGCGAACCCCCCCACGCTCCGGTTGTAGCGCTCGGTGAGCGGGCCGAAGTATTCCCAGCGGACACCGATGTTGAAGGTCAACTCAGGCGTCGCCTTCCAGTTGTCCTGGATGAACCAGGCGTAATAGTTGTGGTGGGCGGCGTAGTTGTCGTTCCGGTTGACGAAGCCCGCGGAGGGCTGTCCCAACAGATAGGCGGCAAACCCCTGCCCCTGGGCGCTGGGAGAGGTGTTCAGCGGGCCGTTGGTGAAGATGGACCGGAAACGGTAGACCGGGTTGGACCAGCGCTGATCGTTCCGGTTCAGATAATTGGCACGAGCCTCCACGCCCAACTTGACGTTGTGATTGCCCTCGTGGATGTCGGTGGACGCCTCTCCGAAGACATAGGTGGAGAAATCGAAGTTGTTCCGGGTCTCGTCATGAATTCCGCTGAATCCTTCGATCTGGATGTGAGGCAGAGCCGATTGAGCCGGATCGAGTTGAGCCTTGAGCGAATCGGCCAAGGGCAACGAGAAAATGTCGAAGGGCTCTCCCCGCGGGTGCAGGCTGTGGCTCTTGTGCACTCTGGGGTCGGATCCCCGGTTGTAGCCGCCGCGAAAATTCAGGATGACGTTGGGATTCAAGGTCCAGACATCGTCCAATCCGAAGGTCTCACGAATGATGGATTCGTGGAACCCGGTGGCGCCGTTGCCGTAGTAGTCCCTCCACTCCCCCGACCAGTTGTCGAGCTTGGTGTAGCTGCCGAAAATCCGGTTGGACGGTCCGAAGCTGTGGTCGACCCGCAGCGTCCACTGGTCCCACTGGGTGGGCGAAGAGGCAGTGGGCTCGAAATTGCTGCTGAAGTCGCTGCCACCCGATAGATTGGGTTCCGGGTAGTAGCTCATGAGCTGCGAGGAGATGGGGTGGATCCGATTGGAAGGGATCACGTTGTTTGGAAAAGGCATCCGGGAGAAGAACCCGTCCCCGGTGGCTTGGATGGTGGAGGGGTCGTAGATCTGGTACTCGGGCCCCACTGCCAGGAGGGCCGAGAAGTCACCCGCCCGCATGGCCGCCGTCGGTACCGTCCGGGCGCCGTAGAATTCCAGGGTCCGCTGGAAGGTGCGTTCCCAACTGAAGGCGAAATGGGTCTGATCCTGGAAGATGGGACCGTTCACCGCGCCCCCGGTGCGCCGGTACGCAGTATCGGACTTGGCGCCACCGGCCCGATTCACGAAAAAGGCATTGGCGCCCCACTCGCTCTCGCGGAAGAAGCCGTAGACCGATCCATGCCAGTCGTTGGTGCCGGACTTCAGGGTGACGTCCATGGTGGTGCCGTTGTGGTGTCCCCGGGCGGCCGTGTAGTCGTGGGCGATCCGGATTTCCTTGACCGCCTCTGCCGACGGAGCCGTCTGGGCCTGCTGGGCGCCACCGAAAATGGTCCCCACGTTGTTGATGCCGTTCAGGGTGAAGCCGACGGCGTTGCCCTGGCTCCCGTGGAAGTAGAAGCCGGTGGTGATGGACCACCCGGGCTCGTCCCACTTCCATCCTCCGCCCGGAGGGCTGGAGGCGCCGGGGGCCATGACCAGCAGGTGGCTCGGATTGCCCTGGGCCATGGGCAGAGTCTCGATCTGCTCGGCCTCGATCAGGTTGCTGAGGGTGGCGTTGGTCGACTGGAGCAGCGGCGCCTGAGCCTGGACCGTCACCTGCTCGGTGACCTCACCCACAACCATCGTGAAATCCAAGGTCGGGTCGTCACCGGTGCTCAGTTCCACCGGCTGGATCTGGGTCTGAAATCCGGGAAGCGACGCGGTCACCTCGTAGGGACCGGGCACCAGGAAATCAACCCGGTAGAGACCCGTGTCATTGGTGACCGTGGGATAGTCGAGACCGGTGGCCGTGTTCTTAGCGGTCACATTGACGCCGGGAATCACGCCCCCCGTGTTGTCCATCACGCGGCCATTGAGGCTCGCGTATGCTCCCTGGCCCCAGAGCGGCGCGGCAGCCAATGGCGCCAGGAGCATGACAACCAAGAGGATTTTCCACTTTCGCATTACTCAAAACCTCCTAATGCAGAAACAAACTTCGAGCACTTGGGATGCACGTCTGCGAAGAACTACCAGCCGCGCATTTTAGGGCATTCCGACCTTCGATTCAAATCCCGATGGAAAATAATTGCGCGACTGGTTCGAACCTTTTTCCGGACAAACAGGATGGGAACCCGAACTCTGGCCTGTTGAACAGGTGAAGTCTACAATGTCCCCCCGACGGGAGCGCGGGGAGGGGAACGGGGGTTTCCGACCGCCCGATTCCAATGGTCGCGCCAGTAGAACGCCTGGTTTTTCCAGGGTTAGGATTTTCGATTTGAAGACAGAAATGCTGCACACGCCTCCAGGAGTTCTCAGGAATGCTCGTACCGCGTGGACCCTGACCGGTCTGCTCTTCGTGCTGTTTTCACCACCGGGGTTACGGGCCCAGGAGGCCCCGGAACATGTTCCCGACCTCGCTGGCATGGTCCTGACGGTCAACGGCCCGGTAGACCCGGATTCTCTGGGCGCCACCATGGTGCACGAACACATCTTCATCAACCGGAACCATCCCAACCGGCCGGTGCCGACCACAGCCACGCGGGTCCGTTTCTATCTCAAGCCCTTGACCATGGACATGCTGGGAGCGGTGACCATGGGTTATCCGAATCGGGACAACCTGATCCTGGGGGATGAAACGACTGCCCTTCAGGAGCTGACGGACTATCGCAAACGGGGCGGTGGAACCCTGGTGGACGTGACCAGCATCGGCCTGGGACGGGACCCCGCGGCGTTACGGCGTGTTTCCCGGGCTTCCGGGGTGCATGTGGTCATGGGCACGGGCTGGGACACCCGCGCCTTGGATTCCCGCGACCTGGCGGATCGCTCTCTGAGCGAGTTGACCAGGGAAATCGTGCGTGACGTGACCGTGGGCGTCGGAAACAGCGGCATCCGATCCGGAATCATCGGCGAAGTGGCCACCGGCGGAGACTCTCTTACTCCCGTGGCGACCAAAGCGATCCGAGCCGCGGCCCGCGCCAGCCGCATCACCGGAGCCCCGGTCTCTCTGCACAGCGGCGGGAGCGGGAGCGAAAGCACGCATGCGATGCTGGACCTGCTGGCGGCGGAAGGGGCCGAGCTGGGGCGGGTCATCCTGGGACACTGCGACAACCTAGTTCGGGATCTGCCCTCCCTACTGGGTCTACTGAAGCGGGGGGTCTACGTGGAGTTCGACGGGATATCGGAATTCCACATGCTGCGGCAGGCGGCGACGGCGGCCCACGTTGGGGACGGTATCGTAAAACTGATCCAGCGCGGATACCTGGAGCGGATCCTCCTCTCCCAAAACGTGGACCAGAAGATCGACCTCAAGGCCTACGGAGGGATGGGCTACACCTTCGTCCTGGAAAAGTTTGTTCCCCACCTCAGGAACAAGGGCGTCGCTGAGGAGCAGATCCGGACCCTGATCTACGAGAATCCGCAGCGGATCCTGACCTTCGTTGCGCGCCGCCAGTAGGGACGGCCCTTTTGGCCTCCCTCTTTGCCTTCGTTATGCGGCAGGTGCGGTTTTTTGTCTCGTCTGAGAGCGAAGATTCGGCGGTTGGAAACCGCCGCTCCGCTTCGGCGGCAAGAAAGCCGCCGCCTATTCCACCTTGATGGAATAGAGCTTCGTGTTGCCCAGTACGAACTTCAGGCGGACCGGGCGGTCGCCGACGCCCGACAGATCGCGGCCCCTTTCCCAGGTGACCTTCTGGTAGAGGTCTCCGTGGTGCACGGGCGTGCAGTTGGAGGCCTCATATCCAGGCAGCGCATTCCCTCCCGTGTCCTGGACCTCGACCCGCACGTAGCCCCGAGCCGATGGATTCTTGCTGTAGAGCTTGCTGTAGAGTTCCTTGCCGCTGTCCCGCTGGAAGTTCGGCCGCATCTCGGTCATGGAGGACATGTTCACCGACAACGTGTTTCCCCCGAGCTTCAGCGGTGGAGTCAGGATCGAACCCTCGCTGGTGGCGTCGAAGGAGACGAACCCGTCCTGGCGCAATGTCCCCAGCCCGATCTGGCCGTTGTGGTCCCGGGAGGGAGCATTGTGCAGATTGGTGAAGCCGGAGTAGTAGATCCAGACCTTGCCGTCCTTCACGAAGGGACTGCTGGACGGGTAGACCATGCCGCTGTCGAAGGTGTCGTTGCGGTAGTTCCCGTCCGGCGCCAGCTTCATGAAGCGCCGGCGGCCCACGGAGCGCTCCCACTCGAGGCCATCCCGGCTGGAGACCAGTTGGGAGTCCATGAACTGGGTGTAGGTGTGGTAGATCCAGAGCACCCCCAGGTACTGGCCGGCGTATGGAAAGGCCGACAGACCGTAAAACTCGGTGTCGGGGGGATCATAGGGGTCCGGGTCCAGGACCTGCTGGGAATCCCTCCAATGGATGAAATCGTCGCTCACCAGGCGGGAGACCTTGCGGATCGGCCGGCTGATGGTCTTGTGGTAGAGCAGGTATTGGCCGCTGTCCGGATCCTGGGTTATCGAAAAGGTGTCGCCGGTCGCCCAGCAGGGCACCACCGGATTCTCCGGGTACTCGGTCCACTCCTTCCCATCGGGCGAGAAGGCCACCGAGATGCCGCATCGATCCATGTCATGGGTCTGCCAAAACAGCAGTTTGTAGCGCCGTTTCGGATCCGGATCCGAAGAGTCCTTCAGGAGAGCGTGGGTCCACCCCGACCACTTGAGGAAGATGTTGTTTTTCTTGGATCCCCTGAACTCCACCAGCCCAAGATCCGGTTTTTCCCAGGCGAGGCCGTCCCGGGAGGTGGCGTAGCAGAGGTAGTCTTCGACGTAGGGCCGTTTGTGGGTGCCGATGGTGTTGTACCACATCTTGAAGAGCTGCTCTTCCTCGTCCCAGATCACGGTTCCGGGCTGGAGCACGAGGTAGCCCTCCCAGGGCCGGTCCGGCTTCACCACCGGGTTCTCCCGGTGCTTGGTCGGGCGATTCAGGGAGCGCCAGACCCGGTCCGTCTCCGCCACCAGGCGATCGTCCACGAAGAGGTGGGTACCCGGTCCCACTTCGATGGGAGCCGGTCCCTGCTCTGCAGGTTCGGAAGTACAGGAAAGCGCGCCAAAAAGGCAGGCGACCAAAAGGAGCGTTGCGAATCTCCCCGGATTTTTCACGATGCATCCCCTCTCGAATTGAAAGTCAGTGGCACGGGCACAGGGTTAGACCGGCTCCCGTGTGAATTGAAAGGAAAACAGTTTGGCCCGTTGGACCTGGAACCGTACGCGGATCGGCTTCCCCTCCAGAGCGCCGACTTCGGCGTTTCCACGCCAGCTCACGGTGTGGCTGATTTTGTCTCCCCCGAAGACCCGGCAATCGTCCAGGCCGTATCCGGGCAGGGCCCGGCCGGTCTCCCCATCCAACAACGCCACCTTGACCGTCCCGTAGCCATCGCCTGCGTACCGGTCCCGCCCGGTGGCGTTGATGCGGAGGCGGTTGCCCTCGAAGACCAGGGGCCGCGTGGTCAGCGAGCCCGCGCCGGTGATGCTGACGAACCCGTCCAGACGAAGGATGGCCAGGCCGATCTGGCCTCGCTGCTGCTCGCCCCGCTGGTTGAAGACGTGCCGGCCGCCGAAACCCTCGTAGTAGATCCAGATCTCCCCCAGGTCCTCTCGAACGATGGGCGCCTGGACGGTGTAGCAAAGATGCTCGTCCCAGCTGCCCTCGGGACCGTTGGGCAGAAACACCCTACGGTCCCCGACCCGCTCGAAGCGGCGGGCGTCCCGGCTCCACAGCAGTTGAACGTCGATCCGGTCCACCCATGGGCTCCGGGCTTTGCCCAAATCGGTCCCGGCGGGAATTTGGCCCATCAGATTATGGTAGACCGAGGTGAAACCGACCAGCCCGCCACCATAAGGGAGCACCTCCAAGGTGTAGAAATCCCGGTCCCCGATGCGGTCGGCGGCGTCAGCATGAAAACAGAAGTACCGCTCTTCCGGCTCCTGCTTGTCGCTGGGACCGTCCCAGTCCAGGAAGTCCCGGCTGGCCGCCCAGGCCGCCGTCCGCGCCCGCGCACCCTCAGGATAGACGGGTTCCGGCTGAAACCAACGATCCAGTCTCGGGTAGGTCCTATGGTAGACCAGGTATTCGTTGGTCCCCGGATTCCAGATCGCGTTGTTGTTGGTATCGCTGTAGAAGGGAATGATGGGCCGGGAGACGGGATAGCGATGGAAGCGGATGCCATCGGCGGAATAACCGGGATAGAGCCCCCCCGCCCCGTCCTGTTTGCCTTGGAACACGATCTTGTACCGTTCCTGGGGCCTTCGGGCCGCCGGGTCCCGGAAAACGCCGAGGTTGCCGGGAGATGCGTCTCCCAGGAAGGGCAGTCGGATGAAATTGGTGTCGTACCCCAAGTAACGAACTTGGCCCAGCGGCGGTTTCCGCCAGTGGAGACCGTCCTCCGACTCGGCGTAGAAGATGAACTTCCGAACCGAACTTCCCAGGGGAGGCCACGGAATCATCCAGCCGTAGAACCGATAGAGCTTGCGTTCCGGGTCGTAGAGGACGGCTCCGGCGTCGCCCCCGTGGGACAGTCCTCCTTTTTGCTCCCAGTCCGTTCCCAACGGAATCACCGGATTGTCTCGGTACCGAACCGGCTGGTTCAGGAGCCGGAAGACTCGGGGCTCCATGGTCTCGACGACATGGTCGTCCAGGAAGAGCTGTCTCTCCTGACCGATCTCCAGGGGTGTTCTCGACGGCTCGGCGTGGACGGCGCCTCGGACCGGCGTCGGCAGCGCCGAGGCAGCCGCACCCCCGGATCCCAACAGTCTCAAGAAACTCCTGCGCTCCATATCCACTTCCCCCGTAACTGGGGCTCCTAAGGGCGATAGACAGAATACGAGATGCGCCTATCTGGAATAGTGCCCGAAGCGCACCGGGACCGCTTCAGTCTCCTCCTCTTCCAGCATCTCCCGATAGATCGCCTGCCCTTTCCGGAAGAGGTCTACGGTCTTTTGTTTCTCCCGCTCGTGGCTGAACTGGCCTCTGTCGTGGACGCGCTGGATCAAGAGATCGATCTGCTCGACGAAGAACTGGGCGGCGGCGTGGGAACGGACAGGCCGGTTCTTGAAGCTGAGGTATACGGGACTGGTATGGGCATAGAGGGCGGCGTCGTTGGGAAGAAGCCGGTGCGCCTCGCCCCGGACCCGGACCGCCATCCAGCAGCTGTCCGTGACCTCCAGACCCTTCCTCAAACGGACCCGCTTGCCCTCGTCACGCGCCTTTTCGGTCTCCACCACGCGCCCGTTGACCACCAGTTCGATGCTGGACATGGGAATGTGGGACTCGGCCTCGGCCTCCACCTTAACCTGGAGCGCCCCCTTCTCCCACGTAAACACCGAACCCGCCTCCCGGCCGTTCACTGTGAAGGTGACCATGGGGGCGTTGGTGGCAAAGCTCTTTCCCTCCAGATAGGCGTCGATCCAGTCGGAATAGTCGAGCCGGGGACCCGACTTCACATAGACCCGCCCCGCCCCCGGAATGAGATGGTAGGGCAGGTCGAGGTAGCTGTCGGTCCCGGCCGAGATGGGACAGCGGAATCCCGCGTTCAGAAGCTGGTACCAGTGGGCCGTGTTCTTCTCTTCGTCGCCCTGGCACATGACGTCTATGGTGTCCACGACTCCCAGGGCGATGTCCACCGGGTACTCGCTGGGGAGACCAGGGTGGACGTAGATGACGGCGGCGTTTTGCGCCTTGGCCTTGACGGCCTGGTAGTAGTTGGCCGGGTCGTCCTGGGGATGGGTGGTGCCGGGCCAGCCCACGAAGGCCGGCTCCACGAAGCTCTTGATCCTCAGAAAGCCCATGTGACCGTAGAGGCGCAGGTTGCGCATCTCTTCGTTCCAGTAGAGGATGTGCCGCTCTTCCGACAGCGCGTTGGGCCGGCCCTCCACGCGCTTGCGCTCGTAGACGTAACCGTCCTCGCTGTTGCAGGCCAGCATATGGGCCACGTTCAGATCTTCGGCCTTCACCACGAGGAGGACGTCCTTCGGCTTGATCCGATCGTCCGCGCCGGTGATGGGATCGTGGAAGAGATTGGCATGCAGGTGGGTGTCGCCCGACCACCAACCCTTGGCGCCCATGTCCCAGGTCCGTTTCAACCGGAACTCCACCTTCTTGGCCTGTCCCTTGGCGACCTGGACCTTTCGGGCCAACGGGGCGTATTCCAGGCCCTTGACCACCTCCAGAGAGACGGTCCCGGCCGGAACGCCCGCTTCGAAACCGCCGTCGGCATAGAAGTAATACTCGCCGCCATAGGGCTGACGGTAGTCGCCGTTGGTGATATGAGGCTGCGCTCCCGCGGGTGTGTACGACTTTCCATCGGGTCCGTTGAGATACACGCGGGCCTGGGTCGGCCGTCCGTTTTCATCCAGAACTCTGACCTTCACCGTCCCCGAGTCCCAGGCCCGGGTGGGAAGCGAAATCTCCTGCGACAAAGCTCCGGCATCGAGCTTCAAACCTACGGCGCCGCCGCTCCATCCTTCCAGTGAGACAGGGACGAACCAACCCAGACTCTGTCCCGCGCCCAGAGTTCGGAGTTCTTCCTGGACTTTCACACCCTCGGTCCCGCTACGGACCGTCACCTGGACCTGACCGGTTCCCGAATTTCTGACGACAAAGGGGACGGGAATCACCAGCGATTGCAGGAGATCCAAACGTTCGGGCGCCTGAAGGACTTCGATCCGGTCCGAGATCTCCAGTTTCACCAGTCGCGGACTCTCCAATTGCTGATAGGCGTCGCTCATCAGGTCGACCACGCCCTCCAAGGGCAGCGGGTTGTAGTTCAGATTGGCCCCCCATTCCTGGGCGTAGGTCTCTCCCTTGATGATGCGCTGAACCTTGAGGATGGAGGGCCGATTCGTATCCGACCACTGGAGCAGCCGGATGGCGAACTCTGCGGCGTCCCCCAGGTGGGGAGCCACCGGCTTGTTCATGACGTAGTTGCCCAACAGGGGGATCTGGGTCAGAGGAACCTCTTTGGTCTCCGCCCTGATCGAGCCGGAACCGGCGGCAAGAAGCAGTAGCAGGACGAACAGCGATGGATGCATTGGTTTTTCCATGAACAGGTGACCTTTGAAGCCCGAATCCGGCCCGGATTCTAGCAGTCCGGGGCCAAAGTCACCACGGCATTGACCGGAAGTGGCGAAGGAAAAATCGCGAACGGTTCGGTTGAACCGCTCCGTGGCATTGCCCGTTTCTCACCAGATAACCGGCCAGATACGGCGCAGCATGATCAGAACGGCATCGACTCCATTAGCGTCCTACCGGGTTTGCCTCCGGGGTCTCACCACACCCCCGGGCAGGTCACCATCCGTTCTGTCACTCCTCCTGCGTTATCGAGAGCTCGGAGATCGTCCAACTGGAGCTGTCCTCGATCATGTTCGCGGAGAAAACGATCGAATACTTGTTACCCGACGGTGTGTTCAACACAGAGTCAGCAGGTAAGCTGACGTTGCTGGAACCACAACTCTGGAAACCACTGCTGATAAACAGACAACCCTTCTCCGATCCGAAGAATTCGCCGACGGCAAACCGGCCAAACGTATTGCCCGCGTCGGGAGTCCCTTCGGGGAACTGAAGGGCGCATTCGCTTCCGGATTGGATCGTGCTACCGGCAGCGCACACCTGGCTCGTGTCGTCATCTTCATCATCGGAAGGAATATCCGCCAAGCGCCAACTGGCATTTCCGCTCTCTCCGTCGATGCAACTGTAGGTGAACGTTCCCGACGTTTCGGAAGCGAACGTCAGTTCGAAGGTGCAGCGATCGCCGTCGTCATAATTCAGCGTCAACGTTCCCGTATTCGAACCTGAATTCCGATACGTATAGTCTCCGGGATAGACGTCCGACTCCTCGGTTTCCTCGAAGCGGCCGGGACGGATGAAATCGATGTGGTAGTCCGGATAGCTCGTCAACATGCGCTTGCCAACGAAGACTTCGTTGAACGCGTCTTGATCGGCGGGAGCCAGCGATGCTGGCGGCTCGGTCACGGTGACGGTCGTTGAGTCCGAGGCGGTCTGTCCGTCGGCTCCGCGGACGGTGATGCGGTAGGTCGTCGTTCTGGTGGGGGAAACTCGCCGCGATCCGGAGGTCGGGACCGTGCCGATCCCTGGCGTGAGGGACGCGCTGGTCGCGTTGGTGGATGACCACCTCAGGGTCGCGCTCTGGCCCCGCTCGATGGACGTGGGCGATGCCGACAGGCTCACCGTCGGGGCCGTCCGAGGCACTTCGGGGCGGGTCCCGCCCTTCACCGGCACCACCGGGAGCGTCGTGAAGATGCCGTTGTCGAAATCCATCTCCAAGGCAACCCCGGCGAACCTTCCCCCGACCGGCGCCAGGCACCTCACTGAACCCACGAACTCCGACGTGCCTGCGCCGGCGAAGATCTCATCAATGAACCGGGCGGTCTGCCCCCCTGCGTCCAACGGGATATCTACGCTTTCCAGCGCGGAGCCTCCCCGCATCAAGTTGCAGGACACCGTCATTTCTTCCGCGGTCAGGTTGCGGAGCGCCACGCCGGTATTGATGCCTCCCGCTTGGCGGCGAGCCGGGAAGAGGGCGTCAGCGACGGGTTCGCTGGCCCCAACCCCCGCCACTCCCGCACCTGGGAGCGTAAAGCGAAGGACCCCGCCGATCGGCCCGTCCGATATCACCCGCACCGATCCCACCACGACATCCCCCCGGCCGTGGGTCGAAATCGTGAGATCTCCCAATGGCGGCAGCGCCTGACGCGCACGAAGGCCTCCGTCCGGACGTATCTCCAGGCTGTTTCCGGTATCCACCACTGAATCCGGCTCTATCCCATTGCCATCCTGATCAAAAAAGTAGAGGGTGGGACGGATCCGCTGGGTCGAGACGTTCAACAACACCACATCGGAGGTGATGGACGAACCATTGGCGAAATGGGCAAACTCCAGAGAGGTTTCCCCGTTTCCGGCTCCCGTCTGGTCCACAGCCACCACCGGCAGAGTTGTGAAGATGCCGTCGTTGGCATCCATCTCCAAGGCTATCCCGGCGAACCTTCTCCCTTCAGGCGCGGTGCACCTCACTGATCCCACGAAATCGGACGTGTTCACGCCGGGGAAGATCTCATTGATGAACTGCGCGGTCTGCCCGCCGGCGTCCAGCTGGATCTCCTCGTCTTCCAGCACGGAGCCCCTCCGCATCAAGGAACAGGACACCGTCATCCCGTCCGATTCCAGGTTGCGCAGCGCCACTCCGGTGTTGACGCCTCCCGCTTGGCGGCGCGCGGGGAAGAGGGCGTCATTGAGGGGTTCACTGGCCCCGACTCCCGCCACTCCTATGCCGGGCGCGTCAAAGCGCAGCACCCCGCCGATGGATCCGTCCGCTGTCACCCGCACCGATCCCACGACAAGGTCCCCCCGGCCGTGGGTCGAAATCGTCAGCTCTTCCAGCGGCGCCATCTCGGTTCTTACGCTCAAAGCTCCGTTTTCAAGCACCTCCAAATCTCGAGTGATCTCCACCAGCGATCCGGCGTCAATCCGATTGCCTTCGTCATCGGCAAAGTAGAGGGTGGGACGGATCGGCGTGGCCGCAACGTTCAACAACACCACGTCGGAGCTGATGGAAGAACCATTGGCGAAATGGGCAAATTCCAGCGCGAAGTCCTCGTCGATGAACTGTCGGATCTGGGGGTAGAAAGCCGAAAAGCGCGTGTAGATGTCACGAGAAGGACGGGTCGGACAGGCAGACCCAACGTCGCCGCCGCTCAGTGCCCCCACGAGGGTTCCAGGGCTGCCGAAGATGGCGGACCCGGAAGAGCCCCCTTCCGTGTAGCCCTGTCCCAATGGGTAGGAGACGTTCAAGTAGGTATCGTCGGAAAAGCCGAACCCTGGGTCGGGAATGGCCTCACCGAAGGAAATCCGCTTGAATTCGCCCCAATCACTTGCAGGATGGTGAATGCCGGCGACCTGCGCGCCGACAGGTTGCGGGTCCGCGTCCCAGCCTTGGAACATCACGCCGTCCGGCAGATCGCCTTCGAGCCGCAGCAGCGTCATATCGCCCTCGGGCTGCCCGATTTCAGAGTGCCCTGTCGTGGCGAGCAGACGCGCCCCCTCGGTACGCGGCACGCTCCGTATATCCGGGGGTTCTCCGTTGCAGGTTCGTGTCTGGTAAAACCAAGCCGCCGTCACGCTACGCGCTTCCGCCTCGGTTTGCACACAGTGGGCCGCCGTCAGGAAGAAGGGCGTGAAGTCCTGCCGGCTGTTGTTCAGCACCGTACCCGAGCAGGCTCGGGTGCGGCCTTCGCTCGTCTCAATGAATATTCTCGCGACTCCAGTCGCGGCACTCGCCCATTCCGAGTGGCAGGTCACATCCAGGTGACAGTCCACCGCGTCCGTATCCACGGTCGCCGTGATCGTACCCTCGGCGACGGCGCCCGTATCAAAAACAACGATGGAGACGAAGTAGGTTCCGGCTCGAAGCGGCGGGTCGGAGCGCCGGGTGATACCGATTCGTTCGTCACCCGAGGGGTCGCGGGATCCGTGGTCAAAGACGAGTCTTCCATCCTGAATGCCGTTGTCTTCGCCGTGGCGGAGAACCAGAGCCACATCGGCATCGGATTCCAGGACAAGGGTTACAAGAGTGGCGGCCTCGGGAACCTCCAGCCGGAACGAGCGATTCCCCGCGAACAGGGTCGGGTTGTCAACCGGACCCAAACGGAAGTCGGACGGTTGCCCGGGCGTGAGCGGTCCACCGCCGATCGGCTCCGGATCCTCTCCGTCATCGTCCCGTTCCACTTCCGCGGTGAGCGTGCATTCGGCTGTGACGCCGGTATCATAGAGAAGTACCGAGACAAAGTAGGCCCCGGCTTGAAGCTGCGGGTCGGAATCAGGGGTAATGACGATCTCCTCGTCGCCCGTGTCTCCCCGCGAAGCGTAATCATAGACAACCCTCCCATCCTGAACTTCGTTGTCCTCGCCATAGCGGACGTACAAATCCACGTCGACCTCGGAATCGGCAGATTCCAGCGTGAATGTGACTTGGGTGGCATTGTCGGGAACCTCCAGCCGGAACGAGTTGTCTCCGGTGAATATTGTCGGGTTCTCAACCGGACCTATCCGGAATTCGACGGGACGCCCGGGCGTGAGCCTCCTTGCCGCTTTCGCGCGTGGCGTTTCTAGGGAGGTGGACCGCTTGACCGGCTGTTTCGGCTTGTCCAGCAACGACGACCCCGACCCTGTTCCCGCCGCAGCCTCGATCGGACCAGCAAACAATCGTTTTTCCCATTCCGGGCGGTCTGAATTTGCCGCCGTTTCCACGCCGGTTCCGAAGGCGTCGTCCCAGATATGGCTGATGGCGACAATTTGAAACGGCACGGCTTCGTCCGCCGCCGGCTCACCCGGCAGATATTCGATTGTCAGGCTATCGCCGAAAACGATGCCGCTCCAGAAGTCTCCGTCCCCGTACTGGCCCGAACCGCTGTATGGCCCCACGATCTGACCGCTCTCCGAGTGAAGCCAGAGACGGCCTGCCCCGACGGCGAAATCCTGAAAGTGGATTCGCATGGCGCGAGCACTGGGAGAGGACACCTTCAGGCGCCAGACGGGTCCGGCCGAGGTCGATTGCCACGCTCCCTCGGCGGTTGTCTTGACGGTCTCCCCGGAGAAGTTCAACCGGACCGCGCCCGGTGGCAACTGACGGTGAACGCCGATTACGGGAGGCTGGCCCCGTTGCGTCTGCAAACGCTGCAAATCGTCCGGGCCCAGTGGTGGCAGAGTAGCCGTGGCGGGCAATGGAAGGCTCAGTCGCAGGCTGGGTGGTCTGACCGCTTCCACCTTCGAACGCCGTTGTTCTTCCAGAACCAGGGGCCCGATCCGTTGGCCCCAGCCCGGCGGCGACAGCATGGCAAGTGTCAGGACCAGGAATATTCCCCGGCGCCATAACACCGGTGAAACTGCGGCACTCACCCAGGTTGTGGATTCGTCAGGCTTCCCTTTGAACATGGTTCTCTTCCCCTTGGAAGCTGTCCGAAAACAGGGCTGTCACGGACGCTGTTCTTCGATCGGTTGGCATCGCGCATGGAACCGGATTACCCGAGTGATACACACCGCCAAGTCCCTGTCGATCGGCCGCTGATCATCATGGATCTCCTCTTCCTCTTCCTCTTCGGAATAAGACAATTTGTTT
>JAPPLF010000076.1 GCA_028874215.1 Acidobacteriota bacterium | reverse complement strand
GCTGACCTGGTCGTCGACGAGTGCGGAGAGCGCCAAGATCGAACCGGACATCGGGGCGGTGCCGACTTCGGGCACGCGGAAGGTTGCGCCGAACTCCACCACGACCTATCGAATCACGGTGACGGAAGCGGATGGGCAGACGCGGACGGCATCCGTTACGGTCAGAGTGGCCAGAGTGGTGGCCTCCCAGCAGGACGCGCTGACGGCGTTGTACCAATCCACCGGCGGACCCGATTGGTTCGACAGCAGGAATTGGGGGACCAGCCGGCCCCTCAGGGAATGGCATGGGGTCACCGTCGATGACGACGGACGCGTGACGGATTTGGATCTCTACAGAAATGGTCTGACCGGGCCGATCCCGGCCGAGCTCGGCAACCTCACGAATCTGAGGGAGCTGATTCTCCCGCAGAACGGCCTAATAGGACCGCTCCCGCCAGAGCTCGGCAACCTCACCAGCCTGCGGGAACTGAATCTCGGCGCTAACGGTCTCACGGGGCCGCTCCCGCCAGAGCTCGGCAACCTTACGAGTCTGACGACACTGGGGCTCGAAGGGAACCATCTCACGGGGCCGCTCCCGCCAGAGCTCGGCGACCTCACCAGCCTGGCGATACTGCGGCTCGAAGAGAACGATTTCAAGGGGCCGATCCCGCCCGAACTCGGCGACCTCACCAGGCTGACGGAGCTGAACCTCTCGGGGAACTCCGGCCTGGCGGGGATCCTTCCAACCGAATTAACTGGTCTTGACCGGCTCGAAACGCTATTGGCCGTCAGAACGGATCTTTGCGCACCCTCGGATCCCGGCTTCCAGGATTGGCTCGTAGGCATCGACCGGCGGCGGGTTGCTTCTTGTGTGACTGACAGCCCGACCTTCGCATACCTCGTCCAGGCAGTGCAGTCACGAGAGTATCCCGTTCCGCTGGTCGCCGGAGAGAAGGCGCTGCTCCGGGTTTTCGTCACCGCCCGGAGACCAATGACGACGGGCATCCCTCCCGTTCGAGCCTGGTTCTACGTGGACGGAACCGAGGTCCATGTGACCGACATTCCGGCGGGTACGGCGTCCGTCCCGACCGAGGTTTACGAGGGAGATCTGTCACGATCGTCCAACGCCGAGATCCCCGGTGAGATCATACGTCCGGGTCTTGAGATGGTGGTCGAGATCGACCCGGAAGGAACGCTGGATCCCAATCTCGTGACGGCAAGTCGGATCCCGGACACGGGCCGCATGGCGATCGATGTGCGGGAGATGCCCGTGCTGCACCTGACGGTGATTCCCTTCCTCTGGAGCGACGACCCCCATCGGGGGGTCGTGGAAACAGCCGAGGCTATGGAGGCGGATCCGGAGGGCCACGAGCTATTGTGGAAGACCCGTACGTTGCTGCCGATCGGAGACCTAGAAGTGACGGCCCACGCTCCCGTGATGACTTCGACTTCGTACGACGACTTTTTCTCGCTATTCGGTCAGACGGAAGCGATTCGGGCCATGGAGGGCGGCAGCGGCCACTACATGGGAACGATGTCGCGCCCGGGTCAGGTAGGGCCGACAGGAGCGGCGGACAAGCCCGGATGGGTGTTCATCTCGACACTGTACCCGGCGACCATCGCTCACGAACTCGGCCACAACTTGAGCCTGTCTCATGCGCCGTGCGGGGGCGCAGGGGGGCCGGACCCGGCGTTTCCCTCCCCGGACGGATCGACCGGCGCCTGGGGTTACGACTTCCGCTATGGGGGCGCATTGACGACGCCAGGCAGGCCGGACGTGATGTCCTATTGCGAGCCGTCGGGGATCAGCGACTATCACTTCGCCAACGCGCTCCGCTTTCGCCTCTTGGACGAGGGGCTGCCCCAGGCGGCGAGCCTGATCGCTCAAGAAGCAAAGTCCCTCCTCCTGTGGGGCGGGATGGATGCGGAGGGCCGACCTTTCCTCAATCCATCGTTCGTCGTCGATGCCCCCTCCGCGCTGCCCAGGGCCCCCGGTGAGCACCGGATCACCGGGCGGAGCGGGAGCGGCGACGAACTCTTTTCTGTCGGCTTCACCATGCCCGAGGTGGCCGACGGTGACGGGAGCTCGTCGTTCGCCTTCGTCCTCCCGGTCGAGCCCGGCTGGGCGGTCCGCCTGGCCAGCATCACGCTCTCCGGGCCCGGCGGGTCGGTGAGGCTCCACAGCGACACCAATGTCCCTCTGTACATCCTGGTCGATCCGGGCACCCGGCAGGTGAGAGGCATCCTGCGCGACCTGCCTCAGGCGGGCGTGTCGGCGCTCGTCTCTCCAGCAGGCGCCGACCGTCTCGATGTGCTCTTCAGCCGCGGGATCCCCGACGCCGCAGCGTGGGGTCAGCGCCGGATCCTGCACATAAAGGGTATCGGCAGGGGCCAAGCTCCTCCCCCGGCGCTGATGCTGTCGGTTACGCCGAGTTTCATCGATTGGGGGGAAAAGGCCACGCTGACGTGGGACTCGACCCATGCGGAGAGCGTGGAGATCACGCCGGATCTTGGAGCGGTCCCGGCAGCGGGCTCGCGAAAAGTGTCGCCGCGCACCACGACGACGTACCACATCACGGTGCGTGGCGCCGGCGGCCAGACACGGACGGCATCCGCAACGGTCACAGTGGTGGACTCCCAGCAGGACGCGCTGATCCAGCGGGACGCGTTGACGGCGCTTTACCAATCCACCGGCGGACCCGATTGGTTTGACAGCACGAACTGGGGGACCAGCCGGCCGCTCGGGGAATGGTATGGGATCACCGTCGATGATGACGGGCGCGTGACGGAGTTGCATCTGCGTGGCAATGGCCTGACCGGACCGCTCCCTGCCGAGCTCGGCAACCTCACCAGCCTGAGTGAGCTGAATCTCGGCAACAACGGCTTCACGGGACCGCTCCCGCCCGAACTCGGCGACCTCACCAGCCTGGAGATCCTGAATCTCAAGCAGAACGCTCTCACGGGGCCGATCTCGCCCGAACTCGGCAACCTCAGCAGCCTGACGGAGCTGGGGCTAAAAGAGAACGAACTCACGGGTCCGATCCCGCCCGAACTCGGCGACCTCACGCTCCTGACGACACTGTGGCTCGAAGGGAACCATCTCACGGGACCGCTCCCGCCTGAGGTCGGCGACCTCACCAGCCTGACGGAGCTGAACCTATCGGGGAACTCCGGCCTGGTGGGGATCCTTCCAACCGAAATGACTGGTCTTGACCGGCTCGAAACGCTATGGATCATCGGAACGGATCTTTGCGCACCCTCGGATCCCGGGTTCCAGGATTGGCTCGTAGGCATCGACCGGCTACGCGTTGCGACTTGTGTGAGTGAGAGCGCGGCCTTCGCATACCTCGTCCAAGCGGTGCAGTCACGAGAGTATCCGGTTCCGCTGATCGCCGGAGAGAAGGCGCTGCTCCGGGTGTTCGTGACCGCTATGAGGTCTACAACGGTGGCCATCCCTCCCGTTCGAGCCCGGTTCTACTTGGATGGAACCCAGATCCATGTGGCCGACGTTCCGGCGCGTACTGCGTCCCTCCCGACCGAGGTTTACGAGGGAGATCTGTCACGATCGTCCAACGCCGAGATCCCCGGCGAGATCATACGTCCGGGTCTTGAGATGGTCGTCGAGATCGACCCGGAAGGAACGCTGGATCCCGGTCTCGTGACGGCAAGCCGGATCCCGGACACGGGCCGCATGGCGGTCGATGTGCGGGAGATGCCCACGCTCCACCTGACGGTGATTCCCTTCCTCTGGAGGGACAACCCCCACCGGGCGGCCGTGGAAATAGCCGAGGCTATGGAGGCGGATCCGGAGGGCCACGAGCTGCTGCACAAGACCCGCACACTGCTGCCGATCGGAGACCTCGAAGTGACGGCCCACGCTCCCGTGATGACCTCGACTTCGCCCGACGAGTTTTACTCGCTACTGGGTGAGACGGAAGCGATTCGGGCCATGGAGGGCGGGAGCGGCCACTACATGGGCACGATGTCGAGGCCGGGCCGGGTAGGCCGGGCAGGAGAGGCAAAACCCTCCGGACGGGTGTTCATTTCGAGGCTAAACTCGTTTACCATAGCGCACGAACTCGGCCACAACTTGAGCCTGTATCATGCTCCTTGCGGGGGCGCAGCAGGACCGGACCCGGCGTTTCCCTACCCGGACGGATCGACTGGCGCCTGGGGTTACGACTTCCGCTATGGGGGCGCATTGGCGACGCCATTCAGGCCCGACCTGATGTCCTACTGCGAGCCGGCTGGGATCAGCGACTATCATTTCACCAACGCGCTCCGCTTTCGCCTCGTCGACGAGGGACCGCCCCCGGCGGCGAGCCTGATCGCTCAAGACGAGAGCCCGCCCCGGCCGGCCAGCCTGATCGCTCAAGAAGCAACGTCCCTCCTCCTATGGGGCGGGATGGATGCGAAGGGCCAACTCTTCCTCCACCCATCCTTTGTCATCGATGCCCCAGCCGCGCTGCCCAGGACCACCGGTGAGCACCGGATCACCGGGCGGAGCGAGAGCGGCGACGAGCTTTTTTCCGTCGGCTTCACCATGCCCGAGGTGGCCGACGGTGATGGAAGATCCTCGTTCGCCTTCGTCCTCCCGGTTGAGCCCGGCTGGGCGGTCCGCCTGGCCAGCATCACGCTCTCCGGTCCCGGCGGGTCGGTGAGGCTCGACAGCGACACCGATATCCCCCTGTACATCCTGGTCGATCCGGGCACCCGGCAGGTGAGAGGTATCCTGCGCGACCTGCCTCAGGCGGGCGTGTCGGCGCTCGTCTCTCAAGCAGGCGCCGGGAGTCTCGATGTGCTCTTCAGCCGCGGGATCCCCGACGCCGCAGCGTGGGGTCCGTGAAGGATCGGCCGGTCAGGCGACCATCATTCCGTGGTCGGTGACGGTCTGCGCCGCGGCTGGTTCCGGCGTGGACAACAGGCCCAAGTTCAAATATGGGCCAAGGCGAGGCCCGTCTCTGCACATTGTTCAAGGGGCATGCAAGCTCGGTAGAATTCGTTGGACGGAGCGACTCCCAAGCTGTCCTCTATTCCGAAGTTCCAGACGGTGAGACAAGATAACTCCTTGATTCCAAAAGGATAAGTCACGAAACGGCCTATTTCGTCACTGGGAACGCTTTGACCAGTTCCATCGCCCGCTGTTGCAGCAGGGTCGGTTCCGTCAGCCGTTGCAGGGTCGGACCCTCCGGGTCCGAGGCCGTCCGGCATCGATGACGGGCGCGCGTCCCCAGCTCCGCCATCAGTGTGGCGAAGCTCTGGATCGGCAACCCGTCCTCCGTTCGCCGCTTCGTCTTTTTCCTCTTGGCCGACTCCGACGGCTGCGCCGCCAGCACCGGGTCCCGTCGCGCTCGGTGCGCCTCCAGGTCCTCGTCGTCGAACAACAACGGGGCCAGCGCCCGGCGCAGATGCCACTACACGTAATAAGACAGCAGACACAGGAACAGATGCGACCGGATCCGCGTCTCCGTCCGGTGTCGGATCGGGCGGATCTGCAAGTCCACCGTCTTCAGAGAGCGGAAGGCCCGCTCGACGTTCGTCAGGTTCTTGTAGTTGCGCACCACCTCGGCCGTCGGCAACCGATCATCGGGTTCGCTGGTGCGCAAGATGTAAAAGCCGTCCAGTTGCGCTTCGCGGGTGATGGCTACGGTCCGCCGCGAGTACTTGAAGCGCCCGTCTTCGATCTCCAGTTCGAAGTGCTTGGCCACCTTGTACCGGTTCTTGATGCGACCCACCTTCTCGGCGATCTGAGGCGCCAGCAACGGAGTCTTCGTCCGCCGCGCCACCTCCCGGGCGATCTTGGCCAACTTTTCTTCCGTGGCCGCCAACAGATCCTCCCGCTTGCGCCGCCGATACTCCGCCAGCATCGGGTTGTGGCAGACCACAAGCCGTTCCCCCGGATAGGCTCGGGCGCGGATCTCCGCCAAGTGACGTTCGTCAAAGAGCGAGAGCTGAACCGCTTGAGTCTCCACCAGTTGGCGGATCGCCGGATGCCGCTTCAGATCCCGGATCCGGGTCTCGGTCAACAGGCCCCGGTCTCCCACCAGCACCGCTCGCTTGAACCCGAAGCGCTGGCGCAAGGTCTCCACCTGGTCGGGCACCGTGACCGGATCCCCCGTGTTGCCCGGATAGGCTTGCACGGCCACCGGACAGCCCGCCCGATCCGCCATCACCCCGTAGACGATGATGGGCCGGCCCCGCTTGCCGTCGCGGCTGTGGCCGTAGCGCACCAGCGAAGAGGTCTGGCCCTCGTAGTAGCTGCTGGAAAGGTCGTAAAGGACGTGGTCCCTTTCGGCCAAGTGCCGGTGGGCCAGCTTCTTCTCGATACGCCCTTGGCGTTGAAGCAACCAGTCCATGGCCTCATACAGGTCGTCGGAATCAGCGTCCTCCAGGGAGAGTTCCGAGGCCAGGGTGGTGGTGTGCCAGAGCCGGGTCGTGGCGAGCTTGGAGGCGGGCTGCAGCAAGCGCTGAACGATCAGGGCCAGGTCCAGGTTGCGCTGCCGAGAGGGCTTGGGATCGATCAGAGAGGAGAGCCGGAGGCGTCGGATGGCCTGGAGCACGACTTCGACATGGCCATGGGGGAGGGAGCGTTCGATGACGAAGAGCTCGTCCGGATGCACCACGGGGACGTTCTTGAGGACGAGCCGGAGACCCTTGATTTTTTCCGGAGGCCAGTTGGTGAGGTTGGCGATGGCGCGTTTTCGGACGCGTTTACCTTCGCGCCAGCCCTCCCGCAGGAGGATGGCGGGGCGGGAGTTTCGGTTGGGGACGGTGTCGATGTACATGATCCTACACGACGACAATCAGGATATCGTCGACGAGTTGGCAGCAATGCACGATGTCGATCTGTTCCATCAGCATCCGGAGGAAGCCCGTGGCGTAGTCGCTGCGCGTCGGATCGGATGGTCGATGTGGCGCGGTGAGCGGTGGGGCCTTTCGGTGGATGCCCACACCTGGGCCTGCCCAGGTTGGGACGAGAAATGCATCGCCCAGCAGCAATGGGGATCTAAGATTTCTGAGAAGCCAGCACTTCTTTCGTCCTCGCCGATGATTCCTCCGTGGGAGGCCTCGCCATTCCCCGACCGGAACGGTGAGATCGGCGGCTCCGTCTTCGAGGTATTCCCTGAGCAGGAGCCGTGCCGGTACTTACGTGCACCGTATATTACGACGTGGCAGCGATTTCCGGAGGAAGATCGTCCGGTCCCCGCCCGGCGGCTCTCCATGGCCTTCGCATTCTTTCCCGGCTCTGTGTTCGAGCGCGTGCCGTGGCCACACTGGGTCTGCTACACGACCGAAGAGCCATGGTGGACGGTTGCCATCTACGAGGCCGGGTACTCAATCTGGCATCCGCAGGGAGACATCCTCCGCACCGCTGAACCACCCACACAGACAGGCAACGGAGCGACTCGCTACTGGAAGGACCGTCCCAGGCTTCTCAGGAGAGATACTTCGTCGGACTGGCAGGCCGCGCGGGCGAAGCGCTATTTCTGGCGGTCTCCAGACCGAGATGCCTATCATGCCTACTGCGGAACTGCTGTAGGCTATCCTATCAACAAGGACTGGTGGCGTTGAGCATCACTCTCTTTCCGATAACGGACCAGAAACAGGATCCTGGCTGGCATCTCGAGCCGGGCAAACCTTCGCGTGGCTGGCTAAGTTCTCACGCCTACCGGTGCGACCCGCTGCTTGACGCCAACCGCAGCGTTCAGTCCATCGTCCTCGACGCGGCGATTGACGCCGAGTGGAATGGGGGACCGGAGCAGAACGATGTCGTCGTTCACAGCGGGCCAGCCAGCCCGAAGTTCGGCCTCGGATCAATCACCTTCGGCCAGCCGTGGATCTGGAGAACCCCTCGAGACCGTGCGTTACTGCTCGGACCCGTCCCAAACGCCGAGATTGGACCCTGGCGCATGATGGACGCTTGGATCGATTCGTCGAAGCTCTGGTATCCGTGGTTTCCGACGCTAAGGCTCCTCCAGCCGGGACGTCACCTGATACCCGAAGGCAGCGTGATCGGCTCCGTACGGGAAGTGATCGCATGGCGCGGTGCCCCCGAAACTGCTGAAGAGATTCCAGACGAAGCCGCTCGCGTTCGACAAACCCGCCTCGGAGCTGTGCGAACTCAGCTTAACGCCGCTGGCGATCCGGGGAACCTCCAGTGGCGGCAAATGGCGAAGCGAAAGACATCGATCCGCCGCGAGGGACCTTGGCGCGATGTCCTGACCGCGCGCCGGTGGCTGGCCCCCGCTGTCTGCGAGAGGCTGATCTCAGAGTTCACCCCGTCCGACTCTAAATGGCGCGACAATGTGGATCTCTGGTGGCCGGATCTGGACAGCTGGCCAGACGTCGCCGATGCCCTCGACGACATCGGTGACGCAATCGAGGCCGCGACCCACCTTCCTGTCAAGATCAGCAACCCTCATGTCGTCAAGTGGGGTCCGGGCGAGTCGATGCCGGTGCACATCGACGTGGGCGGGCGGAACGAGTTCCCGAACCGTCGATGGGCATCTGTTATCTACCTCAAGACCCTGGATAGCGGCGATACCCTGTTCCCGCAGTACGACCTACGAATTCGGCCGAAACAGGGCAAGATGGTGGCTTGGCCGGGCGGGCATACGCCGCATGAGGTCGAGCCGGCGGACAAGGAACGCTACACACTGATCTGTTGGTGGGGTCCGGCCTGATGCGGACAAAAGCGCTGAGCGAACTTCTTTCGAAACTACAGGAGACTGTTTTCAAGAACACCCCTCCCGCAAGGACATCGAAAATGGGGCTTCCGGGGGGAGAGTGCAGACTACGTCGGATGTAATCGACCCGTCACTTGCCAGAAGATCTCCCTGACTGGTCCGCAACTCAAGAGTGGCGCCGTCGTCTTGCTGTCGGACGATCTCCTGCTGGACAACCCGACCGAGGCGAATCTCACCTGCCGGGTGCTCTCAGTCGCTCGGGGGGAACTCTCCCTGGATTGCCGCGGGGGTGGTGCAGGAGTAGGGTGACATATCGAAATCCTGCGAGTCAAAATACGCCAACCGATGGGGGATGCGTGCCTTGATGGCTTCCACGACCCACGGCGCCACCCGGTCGGGAACGCATCGCACCACGAACCAACCCCAGATCGATTCGGCCACGTCCTCGCGGGTCGGATGGGCCCGTGCGTACTCTGAGATGAACTTCCCGTCGGCCTTCTGTGCCGCCAGCCACCCGGCCGAGCCGCTATGCCGGGGGATCGTGCGCCGTCTTGGCCAATTGCAGTCGTCCAAAGAAGCGTGCGCCCCTTCGTGGAGCAGTACTTCCTCAATGAATCCCCCCGTCAGTAGGTCACTCGCATGGCCATTGAGGTGGAAAATGCCACCGTGGCAGCCAGTGCCCCCCGCTCCGCCGGTTTCCGTTGGGCTTATTTCAAACTCACTGCCTCCGGCGAGAAGCGCGTACGGTATCCGCCCCAACGGAGGGGTGAGCGCCTCGGCGGCGGCACGGGCGGAAGCTACGGACCCATAACGCGGGTGCGCCTGCACCTCCATCACGTGCTGCCCGAAGCGTGCGCGAAACAGGTAGAGGCGAAGGTCATTCCGCCACTCCTTCACGAACGGATCGAAGAACCCCCGCGTTCCACGTCCGACGTACCGCACGCTGTCCAGCGCCGACGGGTCAGCGGGCGTGATCACGTCCGGCGAATGCCACACCGTGCCGGACAGCATTAGGTCTCGTACCTCCCCACAATTCCACACAGAAGCATCGGCCATCCCATCGAGCCACACTTGGAATTCCGCGTCGAGCGGAGCACACAGCCCGGTCTCGCCCGCTCGAAAGACCTCCATTGCCTTGAGCTCGATCAGGGACAGGGGCAGGGGGCCAGCCAACCAGTTGTTGCTGAGATCTAGCCATTCCAGGTTGGAGAGGTTTCCGAGTTCGGGAGGGATCGGGCCTGCTAGACGGTTTTGGCGGAGATCCAGCCTTTTCAGGTTGGAAAGATTTCCGAGTTCCGGTGGGATCCGGCCTGTCAGCCGATTGTTGCCGAGAATTAGAGCTTCCAGATTGGAGAGATTTCCGAGTTCCGGTGGGATCGCCCCCGCCAAGTCATTGTTTTCGAGATTCAGCCATTCCAGGTTGGAGAGGTTTCCGAGTTCTTCGGACGGGATCGGCCCCGTGAGGCCGTTCCCCCCGAGACTTAGCCCCGTCACGCGCCCGTCGTCATCGACGATGACCCCACGCCAATACCTGAGTGGCCGGCTGCTTCCCCAGTTCGTGCTTTTAAACCAATCGGGTCCGCCGGTGAATTGGTACAACGCCATCAGCACCGCCCGCTCGGAAACGGACACCGTAACCGTGACCGACGCCGTGACCGTCTGTCCGTTTACTCCCGTCACCGTGATGCGGTAGGTCGTGGTGGTGTTTGGAGAAACCTTCCGCGTGCCCGAAGTCGGCACCGCTCCGACGTCCGGGTCGATCTCCGCGCTCTCCGCGCTCGTCGACGACCAGGTCAGCGTCGTGCTCTGGCCCCGCTCGATCGACGCCGGCGACGCTGACAATTTCACCGTCGGGGGCGGCGCTTGGCCGCCCTCGATCCCCCCTCCGTCCGGAATTTGGATCGCCGGCACCGCCGAGAGAGAAGAGGTTCCCTTGCCGAATCGCAGCCCGAGTGGTGCAAACCCCGATTCGTCCTCCGTTCGCAGGAACAGAAGACCCCGATAGTCCCTCAGAAATTCCGCATCCACTCCGGGCACGTCGAACCATTCCGGGAGCGTGCGAGCCCCTTGGTGGAAGTCTTTCCAGGGGAGGAACAATCCGTTCAACGGATCGTCTCCCTCCTCGTCGCGCAGACGCAATTCGATCCTGGATTCGGCATCTGGTTTGAAAAGGGCCAGTCCTGCTCCGACGGTTCCCGATACCTCCACGAACAGAGCGAATTGCTTCCCCAACTGGGCAGCCTCGACGCCGACTTCGACCCCCGACCGGGCATGCCGGTAGGTCAGGAGTCCACTGATCGTCCCCGCATCGGCCTCGACCTGGATCCAACCCCGCCGAATGGCTCCGGAGCCGGTGCTTCTCAAGACACGGCTGCCCAGCGCCGGGATCTCCAACGTCAATTCAGAGTCGAACAGATCCAGGACCGGTTGTCCTTCGGGATCGTAGACTTCCACCCGGACCTCGGCTGCGGCGGCGGGATCCACGTTGCTCAGCACCAGCTGCACCGACCATCCCCCACCGTCCACGTAGTCGGGGAAGATCAGGCTCGTCTCTTGAGGTTTATCGCTTTGGGTCCGGATCGCCGGCACCGCCGAGAGCGAGGCGGTCCTCTTGCCGAACCGCAGCCCGAGCGGGGCGAACGGGGACTCGTCCCCGGTCTCCAGGAACAACAGTCCGCGAAAGTCATCCAGGAATCCCGGATCGATTCCTTCAACGGCGAACCATTCCGGGAGCGTGCGGGCCGACTGGTGGAAATCACCCCAGGAAACGACCTCCCCCTCCAGCGGATCGTTTCCCTCCCCGTCGCGAATGCGAAGCTCGAGGCGAGGCGGGACGTCCGGCTTGAAGACGGCGACGCCCGCGCCGACTGTCGGCGATTCCTCCACGAACAACGCGAACTGCGAGCCCAACTCGACGGGCTGGACGCCGACTTCGATCCCCGACTGGGCGTGCCGGTAGGTCAAGAGTCCACTGACCGAGTCCGTACCGGCGCGGACCTGGATCCAGCCGCGGCGAATCGCCCCCGCGCCCGAGCTCCTCAACACCCGGCTGCCCAGAGTCGGGACCTCCAACGTCAATTCGGAATCGAACAGATCCAGGACCGGTTGTCCTTCGGGATCATAGACTTCCACCCGGACCTCGGCGGCGACCGGGTCGACGTTGCTCAGCACCAGCTGCACCGACCAGCCCCCACCGTCCACGTAGTCGGGAAAGTACAGGATCGTCTCTGCCGGGTCCTGTGTCTGGCGGGTGATCGAGTCCTCTGCCGACCGGCGGACGTTCTCTGATGGGGGGCCGCCAGTCTGCGTCGGTGAAAGGACGAAAAGCAGCCACCAAGCAAAAAAGGAAGCCGATAAGGGACGCAGCAGGGAATGGATCAAACGGGCCCCTTCGGTAGCTCAATGCGAGTGAGCATGGTGTGGTCCAAGCGCGCCCCTGTCTGAGGCGCGTTGGAGAATAACAGCTGGACGCCTCGGGGACCAGAATCGGGAACCACTTGCCGGTGGGACTGCACAGGCAACCGGAGCCCGTTGACAACATCCATCGGAGAAGCGACGGCGGTTCCCGGACCTGTACCGAGGGGACACTTTGCTATGGTGTTCCCCGCAGAATCAGGCCTTCAGGGCCGTGTCTTAGACTACGATAAAGTATATTATGCGTATCTAATTTGGCCTCCCCGGTGTGTGTCCTGAAGACTCCCGTTTTGCTTACCGAAACGCAATGAATCAAGAAGGCGACAGTCTATTCCCATTAAGATCAAGCCCCGCACCCGGGTGTTCGATACGCTCATTCAGAATCTGGGGCAGTTGAGAGTCGGCCGCTTCAAACTTCCGTCCTAAGAGGCATGGCACGCCCGGGTCTTTCCGCTTCCCGTCACCGCCTGAGGCTCCCGGCGTGGCTCAGATCGGTCCCGTCAGGGGATGCGGCCGTATACCAGCAAGTGCCGGTCGCTTGCAATTC
>JAPPLF010000075.1:485-2526 GCA_028874215.1 Acidobacteriota bacterium | reverse complement strand
GGGGCACGGCTGGACCGAACTCCGGCACCAGCTCTTCAAGGCCAACGTGCACCTGGAGTGGTTCGAGCGCTGGGTGCACGACCGCGAGTACGAATGGGAAGAGGCGCCGGGGGGCGAGGAAGAGGCGCGAGTGACGACGGCCGCGGAGGAGTCGCCGCGACTGTGGTGACGGGGCTTGGCGAAAGACCCCATCATCCGAGAGACTCCTCCACGGCTTCCCGCGCTGCAGCCTCGATCTCCCAGGGGATGTCGGCGTCGCGATAGAGGGCAGCCCCGTTTGAGAGCAGGGTACGTTCAGCCGTCGACCGGGCGCCGGGACGGACCGATGGGACGGGCCGCAGGTCTGGGTGCGAGCGCTGCTCCTCTGAATCCGCCCACCCGCGCCGCTTCCGCGCTTCGGCCCGCTCAACTCGCTTCGGCGCGTCCACCAGCATTCTTCCCTTCGGCGTGAAGAACAGCACCGTCCCGTCGCCGTTCACAGACACCTTGATCCGTCCCTCGTGAACGGCGCGATGGTGACGCCGACAGAGCGGAGTGTGGATCGCCGGAATCCCGGCAGGAAATCGTCTAAAGTCTTACAGGGCTGCATGATCTGCGCTTCCTGCCGCTGTACTGGACCTTGCTGGACCGCGCCGCCAAAGCGGGAAAAACGGAAATGAATGGCGGGACTCCCGCGCCCCCGGGCGGGAGCGAGCCGAGGCCGGATGGGGCTGCCGATGTCCGAGACCCCTACTCGTGGCGACCGACCTCGACTCCGGTGATGTCTTACTGGTCGATGGCCCGCTGAGCAACCCCGCATCGGTCAGGCGTTCGGCTCCACCAGGGCCACGAGCGTCGATCCCAAGATGTCGTATCCCATCAGCCGGTCGCGTATCTGGTCGGTCCCCGAAGACCTTCGTGACCCCCGACTCTGCGGGATCACTTGCCGAGATGGACATCGGGCAGACACTCCCCCAAGTTGCCGGTCGGTGAAAGCGAGGCGGCGAGAAACGGACTGGGGTGCATATGCGTCGTTTTTGGAAAAGGCGGAAGCCCGGGGGTGCCACCGGCACAGATCTTGTAGTGATCGAGGTCCCGGTGGAGGAACTGGTTTCGGACGACGCTGGCACCGGTACCGACCTTGTCGTATTCGAGATTCCGGCGGACGAGCCGTTCGAGGAGGATGAACAGCGCCGGGTTCCCGGTCGCGTGAGACGGTTGCTCTCCGGGATCGGGCGCTTGGCCCGCAGGGTCAATCCCGCCGCGCCGATCACCATCGCACTGCGTAGGTCGGGCGGCGCAGTCAAGTCGGTGGTCGTCGCGATTCGGGTCCGTCGGCTGGCGGAGATCGTCCGGGAGTTCCAACCCGGCAAGGCGCCGAGCGCGCGAAGGGTCGCCAAGGCGCTCCGACGGGCGTTCCGAAGAATCGATCCCGCGTTGGCCGACCAACTGGCCCGCAAGGCCTATGAGCCACTTCAGAAGGCGATCACCGAGCTTGATCCAGTCGAGGTCGGGGAGGCTGTGCGCCGGTTGGTGGAAGGAATTGACCTCGACGGCAAGCGTCGGGGCGGGCGCCGGTGGAGCAAGGCGCTTCGGGGCGCAATGCCCGCGCTGGCCGCGATCGGCCCGGAGGAGGCAGGCAGGATCGCCGAGGAGGCCACGAGGGCCATTCAGGGTCTGGTGGCGGAACTTGATCCAGACTGGATCGGCGAAAGGTTTCGGGAGCTCGTGGAGGCCGCCCAGGCTGCGAGCGGGGAGGGTCGCCGTCGATTGATCGAACTCTTGGCGTGGCTCACGGACAAGGCCAAGCTGGTCCGGAAAAAGCTCGTCCAGAACGTAAGGCCCTGTGAAGTGCTGGTGGTGCTGCTTTTGGTAGTGAGGATGGTCCCGAAGCTCCGGGCACTTGTGCAGCTCCTGAGTGTCCTCTACACGATATTATGTGACCGACCGAGGAGTGACGGGTCGGCCTGATCGCCCTCCCCGTCCGTGAGTCTGGCGACCGGAAAGTCGAACAGCTTGCCCGTGACGGCCCGGCCACCGCCGTCTCGGGCGTCGCTGTGGA
>JAPPLF010000075.1:0-475 GCA_028874215.1 Acidobacteriota bacterium | reverse complement strand
CTCCGTGAGTCCCCTGCGGAGGCTGGCGGGGGGCTGCGCCCCCTCTGACCCCCGGGACAAACCCCGCTCCGGCGGCGTTCGCGGTTGGGGGATCCAAGGGTCCCCCAAGTCGGCCGGTCGCCGGATGTTCTCCCGCCGCCCGCCGATCAACGCCATCGGCTTCGCGGCCGAGTCCGCGGAGTGACCGGCGAGCGGCGTGGTGGGCGTTGCCACCGCTTCGGCGCCGGTCCCCCCGGCCTCCGGGACGGACTTCGTCCGTTCCTCCCGCCGGGGTCGAGTCCCTCCCCACCCCGGACGGCAGGAGGAAGAAATTCCTGACCGCCCTCACGGGAGTGGCATTGGTCGTCTCGGCCTCGACGAGCCTTCCCGCACGGGACTGATGGCTGGGAGCGACCCCCGAGGGAGGGTGTCCGGGATGTGTACATCCCAACCCTCCCCGATGCCCGCACTGGGCATCGAAACAGGGGGGTCGCTC
>JAPPLF010000074.1 GCA_028874215.1 Acidobacteriota bacterium | reverse complement strand
GGGGTCGCTCACTTCTTCATTGATCCCTGCGGGAAGGCCTCTGCGAAGATGGGGACGGGAGAATTCCAGTCTGTCGTGAGAGAATGCCCCGCATGGGAGAGGACAACGTCCAACGGCCTATCCCGAACCCTTGGCCCGGTTTCACCAAGCCAACACAGGCGAAATGGCGGGCTTGTTTTTTCGGGAATTCTCGAAGACTGCGCCTGAGTGGGTTTCAGGCGGCGAATCGGCGGGCTATGGCTTCGCGCAGGCTTTCAAGCTGGCGCTCGACGCACGGCGGATCAACGGAGCCATCCGGCCGCTGGGTTTCGACTCTCGCCAGCCAGGTAGTCCGCCCAGTCGTCCATGAGCCGCCGCCGGCGCTCGAACAGGTCCGTGCGCCGGTACGCCGCCTCCACCTTGTTCTTCACCACATGCGCCAGCGCCGCCTCCGCCACCTCGCGCGGATGATCCGTCTCCTCCGCTGCCCAGTCCCGGAAACTCGACCGGAAGCCGTGCGGCACCGCCGCGATCCTCAACCTCCGGAGCAGCTCCGCCATCGCCGTGTTCCCGACTGGCTTGCCGCGCACGCTCGGAAACACGAACGGGCCAACGCCACCGCCCGCCCGCGTCTCCTTGAGGATCTCCAACGCACGACGACTGAGCGGGACCCGGTGCTCCCGATTCCCCTTCGTGCGTCGCGCCGGAATGGTCCACACTCCCTCTTCCCGGTCGATCTCCGTCCACGCGGCCCTGCGGACCTCGCCGGAGCGTGTCGCCGTCAGCACCAGGAACTCGAAGGCCAGCTTCAACACCGACCGTGCGTTGGACCCCTGCACCGACTCAAGTGCAGCTGCCACCTCGCGGTGGGGCAACGCCCGCATGTGACGCACCACCTTCCCCTGAGCACCGAGCACCGGGCCGATCCGGTCGCAGGGGTTGTCGGGCCGAAGATCCATCGCCACGGCCCACTCCAGGACCGCGCGGATGCGCTGGCGCAGCTTGCGGGCGGTGGAGGCCTTCTCGTGCCAGATCGGAGCGAGGATGCCGATCAGGTCGGCGCTCGTCACCTCCGCAATCGGCATCTTCCCGATATGAGGCAGGACGTGGCGCTCCAGGCTTCCCAGCCAGAGCTGCGCATGCCGGGGGGAGCGCCAGCCCGGACGCAGCTGCTTCCAGACCGTCCGGGTGGCGTCCGCGAAGGTGGGCATCGACTTGGACTCCCGCTTCCCGGCCCGGGGGTCGCCCCCCTCGCGGGCCAGCTTCCGGTTGGCGAACGCCTTCTCGCGCGCTTCCTTGAGCGAGACGAGGGGGAATCCACCGAGTCCGAGTTCGGCTCGGCGGCCACGGATGGTGAGACGTTGAATCCAGCCCCGGCTGCCCGTGGGCCGAACGTCGAGATAAAGGCCCTGGCCGTCGCAGTAGCGTCCGGCCTGATTCACGTTGCGGACAAAGACCGGGGTCAGGGCGTTGAGGGGATGCCGACCGCGCGGCTTGCGTTTCGGAGGACGTTTCACAAGAGTCATACCCACCACTATACCCCCACAATATCGTGGATGCAAGGGGACGAAGCGGATCGTTATGGGACACCGGAGAACGTCCGAAAACCTGATAAGTCAATGAAAAACAGACACTTATGTACAGTACTGGACATAAATAGACGACATGGCTAGCCCGTACAATGCAGCCCGCCGGGATGCAGGGACGGTCGAATGCCGTGACGACTTTTACCACGGGCTGTTATGCAACCGGATCGACCACTTTGAGAAACGGGAATTTCCTGAAGTCCCGATCATGAGTGTAGATGGCACGGACGCCATGTACTCTTGCCAGCGTTGCCACATGTCCGTCCGGCACCAAGTTGCCACGCGCAACGATTCCAATGGTGTAGTCTAAGATGCGCCGGCAGCGATGATCGCGTAGACAGCCTCCTTCTCGGTCAAGTCTACGCGTGCGCGCATCGATTTGCTCTTCCAGTCAAGTTCAGAATCGGTTTGGCCAGCGTAGCGCGCGCGGAGCCCTTCGGCCAAGAATCCGGTGACCAGTTCGTCCAATGTACCCCCTTCCTTTGTCTGAATGCTCTTCAACTCTTTCAAAATCGACGTCGGAATGTTGATGGCGATCCGCATGGTGCCAGGCGAAAATCTTACACGCTTCAAATTTCAGGAGTCCGACTCTACGAGCACGTACGCTGTCGTCTACGAGCACGTACGCTGTCGGGCACTGCACCTCTGCCGGCCCTCAGAGCTTTTTCAACAGCTTGCGGACCTGAGACGGGGTGTCCAGGTGCGGGACCGATTTCGCGTTCTCGAGAAAACGTTCGAGCAGTTTCCGCGCTCTCGGATACAGGGATGAGCGCTTCGCTTCGATCCACGATTTGGCCGCAGTCAGCCAAAGTTTGCGGTTGTCGGGATCCCGTTCGAACGCGGCGTCGAAGAGTTCGTCGCTCTCCCCATGCTGGCGACGCGTGGAGAGGAAAGCGGCGTGCTCAGCCAAGAATTCGGTGTTGTCCGGAGCAAGTTTGCGGGCCAAGGCATACTGCGCGGCTGCATTCTTGAAGTCCTTGTCATGTTTGTAGCAGCGGGCCCAGGCGATGGCGCCTCGCGCCTTTTCAAGCTGTTTGATCCGATCGGCCAACTTCCGGGCTTCTGCCTTATTTCCGCCCACGATGCCGGGAGCTTCGAAATGGAAGTTCTGCAGGGCTTCCAAAGCATCAAGATTCGAACCGTCGAGTTGCACGGCGCGTTCGAACTGCACCTTGACTTTCTTCGCCAGGCCCATCGCCCGGAAGCGTCCGAAACCCGTCATACTTTCGGCCCTTCGCCCCATGGCGAGCCCCAGCCAGAAATGGAATTTCGAGCTGCCGGGATTCTTGCGCACGGCTTGCTCCAGCGATTTTTGGGCGCGCTTGTAGTCCTCATTGCCGAAATGCCGGCGCCCTTCCTCCCAGTCCTCCTGTCCGGGCACGCCAACAGCAAGGGCCGCGACGCAAAACAGCGCAAATGCCATACTTCCTCTAGTCATCAACGTCGCTCCCATTCCTGTGCGCATTGGTATTTTGAATCCCTGATCCGTAGTGCCCGTTTTTCCTGAAGCTCCAGAATAATAGGGAAAGTCCAGGTCCGGATCATGTTGACGATGCGTGCCGGTTCTTTGTACTGCGTCTCATTGCAGCTTGGCAGCGCCATGTCCAGGTTCCCCCTACTCTGAATCCAACGGCCACCCACCCCGCTAATTCCACGCTCGCGAGAACGCGACTGCGTGAACTGTTGGTGAACGAGCAGGTCCGGATCATGAATTCTGAATTATTGTCGCATGCCACTACTCCACTAACGATGCCTGACGAGTTCACAATGTTCCCAACCGGTGTTCTCCGCGGTGCGACGGTTGACGAAGTTCAGGTGAGTCCCGTTTCGAGATCTGGCGAGGATGGGAAAATGACAAGTCCTGACGAGTTGAGACGAGAGAACAAAATACTGCGGGAAAGGATCTCCAGACTAGGTTCGGCGATCCTGCGCATCAACTCAAGCCTCGACGTCAACACCGTCCTTCGGGAGGTCCTGGAGAGCGCCCGCGCTCTGACCCGTGCCGGCAACGGCGTGATTGTGACCATCGATGACTCGGGACAGGTGCAGGACTGTGTCATTTCCGGCCTCAACCCTGACCAGCAGCAACTGCTTGAGAACTCCCCCGACGGAGTGCATATCTTCGAACACTTCCGGGACCTCCCGGAGGCATTACGACTACGAGACTTGCCCGGCTATGTCCGGTCGCTGGGTTATTCGGCAAATCTTGCAATGGGGAAGACCTTTCAATGCACCCCGATGCGTCATCGGGGTGTGTATGTGGGCACTTTCTTTCTAAGCGATAAGGAAGGGGGCCGGGAGTTCACGAGCGAGGACGAAGAGGTTCTGGTGATGTTCGGATCTCAGGCGGCGACCGCGATTGCGAACGCCCGTGCGTTCCGAAACGAGCAACGGGCCCGCGCCGATCTGGAGGCCCTGGTCGACATCTCGCCCGTCGGGGTGGTGGTCTTCGATGCCAAGACCGGCAAGCCGGTCTCATACAACCGGGAGATGAAGCGGATCGTCCAAGGCTTGGTCACGCCGGGCCACCCCGTGGAGGAACTACTTGAGACAGTGACTCTGAGCCGCCCGGACGGATGGGAAATCTCGCTGGAAGAGCTTTCTGTGGCGCAAGCACTGAGCAACGCTTCTGCAATACGCGCCGAGGAAACCGTCATCCAAGTCCCCGACGGCCGGAGTATCACGACACTGATGAACGCGACGCCGATCCAGTCCGAGGACGGGACGAACGAGTCCGTGGTCATCACAGTGCAGGACTTGGCGCCGATTGAGAAACTGGAGCGATTACGAACCGAGTTCCTGGGAATGGTGGGCCACGAGTTGAGGGCTCCGCTGACTTCCATCAAGGGATCGGCCAACTCCGCCCTAGCCCCGGCGACTCCAGATCCGGCCATCGTTCAGCAGTTCCTCCGCATCATCGACCAGCAGGCCGACCACATGAACGACCTGCTCAACGACCTGCTGGATGCGGGGCGCATCGAGACGGGCACGTTGTCGGTGATCCCCGTTCCTACAGATGTAGCCAGCCTGGTGGACCAAGCCAGGAACACGTTTTTGACCGGAGGCGGCAAGCATCCCATCCAAATCGACCTGCCTCCTGACCTGCCTTGGGTCATGGCCGACCGGAAGCGTATCGTCCAAGTCTTGAACAACCTCTTCTCCAACGCGGCCAAGCACTCTCCCCAGTCCTTTCCTATTCGGGTCGCTGCGGAATGGAAGGACTTCCATGTAGCGATCTCGGTATCGGACGAAGGCAAGGGGGTGCCCCCGGAAATGCTGCCGTACCTGTTCCGCAAGTACACGCGTGTCGGTGGCAGCGACCGCGGAATCGGAGGTACCGGGCTGGGATTGGCCATCTGCAAGGGACTGGTGGAAGCTCAGGGGGGGCGCATCCGGGCGGAAAGCGGCGGGGAGGGTCTGGGTGCGCGCCTTACATTCACACTTCCCCTGGCCGAAGAGACCGGAACCGGCGGTGCGACCGATTTCGCGCGGAGTCTATCTCGTTTGCCTCGGGAGGAAAGAGGAAAAACACATATCCTGGTGATTGACGATGATCCGCAGACGCTCCGGTACGTTCGGGACTCTCTCGTAACGGCCGGTTACCATCTGCTCATGACGGGCGACCCGGAAGAGGTCCCTCACCTCGTCACGACGGAGCAGCCCCGGCTGGTCCTGATGGACCTGATGCTCCCTGGAACCGACGGATTCGAGTTGATGGAACGCATCCCCGAGATGGCCCGTGTGCCGGTCATCTTCATCTCCGGCTACGGAAGGGACGAAATGATCGCCAAAGCCCTGGAGATGGGAGCCGCCGACTACATCGTCAAGCCCTTCTCTCCAACAGAGCTGGTGGCAAGAGTCCATGCGGCCCTGCGACGCCGCGGCGAGCCGCCCAGATCCTTCCAATTGGGCGAGTTGGCCATCCACTACGAGGATCGCCGGGTGACCTTGTCAGGCCGACCGGTACGTCTGACGGCCATTGAATACGAGTTGCTCCGAACGCTGTCGGTCAATGCGGGCCGGACAATAACGTATGGGTCACTGTTACGGCAGGTGTGGGGCCGGCGGGACACCAGCGACTCCCGGACGGTCCGGACCTTCGTGAGGAAGCTCCGACAAAAGTTTGGCGACGATGCGGCCAGCCCAACCTACATCTTCACCGAGCGTCAAGTCGGTTACCGCATGGCACGGCAGAGTGACGCGTAAACGCCGTCATTGGCGTGTTCATGGTCTCCCGGCCCTCTGGAGGATCCGGATGGAACTCGGGCAGCTCCGGATTGTGGTCCCTTCCCAAGACAATGACCTCTTGTATCGTGCCCCAGGCCCGCTCGGGGTCTCCATCGAGGACGGCCTGCTTCACCTGCAACAGGTAACAGTCGCCGAGAATCTCGGAAGGCAGTTGGGCTTCCACCGGCGTGGCTGCCGACAACCGGATATGGATGTGAGCGATCAGGAATATCGTACGCACAAACACGCCCCTTCCTGAAAAACTCCCACAAGAGACCAAACGCAAGACCGGAATCCAGTACCGCAACGACCCGGTGAAAATAGAGCGAAAATTAAGGTTAGTTCTGTGAAATTACGGTTAACTGGCACTCGGCTAACCTATAATCTGGGGCGCCGACTTCAGTACATTCGACACTGAGTTTTTCGATTTGGCGATGTTCGGCGGAACCGAATCGAGTCTCCCTCCAATATCCGGTGAGGATGAACCATTGGCCAGTCCCGACGATCTGAGACGACGAATCGAAGTACTTCGGGAACGAAACTCCAGACTGAGTTCGGCTATCCTGCGCATCAGCTCAAGCCTCGATGTCAACACCGTTCTGCATGAGGTCGTGGAAAGCGCCCGCGTCCTCACCCGTGCTCGTTACGGTGTGATTATTACCATCGACAACTCGGGACAAGTTCAGGACTACGTCACGTCCGGCTACACTTCCGACGAGCAGCAACAGATTGAGAATTGGGCCGACGGATTGCGGCTTTTCGAACACTTCCAGAACATTCCGGAAACATTGCGATTACGTGACCTTCCCGGCTATGTCCGGTCGCTCGGGTTTTCGCCGGACCGGTCGCTGCCAACCACATTGCAATGCACGCCGATGCGTCACCGGGGCGTGCACATGGGCACTTTCTTTCTCAGCCAGAAGGAAGAGGGACGGGAGTTCACGAGTGAGGACGAGGAGATGCTGGTGATGTTCGGCGCCCAGGCGGCGACGGCAATCGCCAATGCCCGTACGCACCGGGACGAGCAGCGGGCGCGGGCCGACTTGGAAGCACTGGTCGACACCTCGCCGGTGGGTGTTGCGGTCTTTAATGCCAGGACCGGCAAGCCAGTGTTGTTCAATCGCGAGACGAAGCGGCTTGTGGATCTTCTCCTACCACCGGGCCATCCCCCAGAGCGCTTGCTGGAGATCGTCACCTGTCGGCGCGCCGACGGGCAAGAGGTTTCTCTGGAAAAGCATCCACTGACGCAGACGCTGAGTACGGCCACGACGGTGCGCGCCGAGGAGATGGTTCTCCAGGTTCCCGACGGGCGCAGTGTCACAACGTTGGTGAACGTTACCCCGATCCGATCCCGGGACGGCATTATCGAATCCGTTGTCGTCACCCTGCAGGATCTAGCGCCGATCCAGGAACTGGAGCGTTTGCGGTCCGAGTTCCTGGGTATGGTGACGCACGAGTTGCGGGCTCCGTTGACGTCCATCAAGGGATCGGCCGCCACTGCGGTACATGCCTCCGGAGCCGTGGATCCGGCCGTAGTTCAGCAGTTCCTCCGTATCATCGAGCAGCAGGCCGATCATATGAACGACCTGCTAAACGACCTGCTCGATGCCGGGCGCATCGAGACGGGCACGATGTCGGTGAACCCCGTTCCCACAGAGGTAGCCAGCTTGGTGGATCAGGCCAGGACCACCTTTTTGAGTGGAGGCGGCAAGCACGGCATCCACATTGACCTGCCTCCCGACCTGCCTTGGGTGATGGCTGACCGGCAACGCATCGTCCAAGTCTTGAACAACCTCTTCTCCAACGCGGCCAAGCACTCTCCCCAGTCCTTCCCAATACGCGTCGACGCGGAACGGAACGACCTGTTCGTAGCGATCTCGATAACGGATAAAGGCAAGGGCGTGCCACAGGAACTGCTGCCGCACCTGTTTAGCAAGTACACGCGCGTCGGCGGCAGCGAACGCGGGATCGGAGGATCCGGGCTGGGACTGGCCATCTGCAAGGCACTGGTGGAAGCCCACGGGGGGCGCATCCGAGCGGAGAGTGGCGGAGGAGACCTGGGCGCGTGCTTTACCTTCACTATTCCGGTGGCCGAGGAAACCAGAACCGCTGCCGCGGCAGGATTCGACCTCAATTCTCCCCGCTCAGCCCCGGAGGGATTGGGACAATCGCAAATCCTGGTGGTGGACGACGATCCGCAGACGCTCCGCTACGTTCGGGATGCCCTGGTGACGGAAGGTTACTCCCCACTCATGACGGGAGACCCGGATCGGGTGGATCACCTCGTCACCACGGAGCAGCCCCGCTTGGTCCTGATGGATCTGATGCTCCCGGGAACCGATGGAATTGAATTGATGAAACGCATCCCTGAGATGGCGCGTCTGCCGGTTATCTTCATTTCCGGCTACGGAAGGGACGAGCTGATCGCCAAAGCCTTCGAGATGGGAGCAGCCGATTACATCGTCAAGCCCTTCTCTCAAACAGAGTTGTTGGCGAGAGTCCGGGCAGCTTTACGCCGCCGCGGCGAGGCGCCAAAGACCTTCCAATTGGGGGAGTTGGCCATTCACTATGAGGACCGCCAGGTGACCCTGTCAGGCCAGCCGGTGCGGATGACCGCCATAGAATACAAGTTGCTCCGAACGCTGTCGGTCAACGCAGGCCGGACAGTAACGTATCAGTCACTGTTACGGCAGGTGTGGGGCCGGCGGGACACCAGCGACTCCCGGACGCTGCGCGCGTTCGTGAGAAAGCTCCGCCAGAAGCTGGGCGATGACGCGGCCAACCCGACCTACATTTTCAACGAGCGCCAGGTCGGCTACCGCATGGCCCGGCAAGCCGATCAGTAAGGGCTGTACGTGGCATGTTTGTGGTCTCCCGAATCTCCGGACGATAGAGCATGGCTTGGGAGGTCAAATACGAATCTCCCTACATTTCGCGGTACTAAGCTAAACAAATTAATCGAGTTCTCTACTTATTTTTCCGCAATTTATTATAGGAGACGCGATTTCCTATATCATAAACATTTCTATAACAGTCACATTTCGTATTTTTAAATATGGATTCTTGTCTGTTTAAATGGGCCCATTCGAGCCGTTCCAATCGGCGGCAAGAATGCCGCCGCCCCATGCCGGCGTGGGGCTGGAACCAGAAGACATACAGGTCCGCTTCGCGCATGTGGAAACGCAGCCGTACAGCCCGGCCTTGCAACGAATCCAGTTGGAAGGACCGGTCCCAGCGGATCATCTGACGGATCCCGTCGGTGCGAATCGGAACGCAGTCTTCAGCGGAATAGCCGGCAGGAACCCGTCCCTCCGAGTCCAGGAACCCGGCTCTCAACTCACCCCGAACATCGGCGTTCACGAACAAGGACCCTCCCGGCAAGCGAAAGGTCTTCGTCGTTACCCTCCCAGGACTTCCAGTCGCCGACAGGGATAGGAAACCGTCCAGTCGAAGCGTCGCCAAACCGATGGCTCTCTGCATCCGATTCCCTGCTTCGATCCAACCTTGCTGCACCCGCTCCGTTGCCTCCCGCCGGTAAGGATGATTCCAAGCTCCGTAGTAGATCCAGATCAGCCCGTCACGGACGATGGGCGTGTTCAGGGAGACCATGGCAGAGTCCCACGTCCCGGGTGCCCCGAGAGGGAACGCAACCGTCACCGGAAAGATTTGTTGCCACTCGAGGCCGTCCCGGCTGGCCGCCAGCTCGAAATGCGTTTCCCGGCCTTTCCAGACCCAGAGCCAAGCGACGTAGTAGTGCTCGTAAATCAACGCCGCAAAACCCTTGAAGTCCAGGCCTTCCCGCTCAGGAGCCAACACCAGCTCCGGCTTGGACCACCGAAGAAAGTCGTCACTCGTAGAACGGAAGATGGAGATCTGCGATTCATCAGGCGAGGCTCCGGGCGGATACATCCGAATATAGACGACATATTCGCCCGCAGCCGGGTCCCAGCCCAACACGTTGGTCCCGTTGCCGCCCGGCCGCCAGGGCCGGCCGTCCACATTGTGTCGCCAGTGAATTCCGTCCGGGGACGTGGCCTTGGCGATTCCCGCCAACTCTCGATAGCCGGTCCGCGGCCAATCGCCGATGACATCCGTGTAGAGCATCTTGATACGGTGTCGAGGATCCGGATCCCGCGGATCGCGGATGACGTTGGGCCGGCGCATCCAATGCCATCCCCAGGGAAGAATGCTGTTACTGCGGGAACCCTCCCAATCCACCAAGCTCAGATCGGGTTTGGTCCATTGGACGCCGTTGTCGCAAAAAGCCGTAGCAGACCTTGTATCTCAGACCGCTGGGAGCGGACCCATCGAAGGTCGGGGAGAGGTACCACATCTTGAACTGCCGTTCGTCATCGTCATAAAGGACGCCGCGGCCATTCAGGTAGACGGTCCATGTCTCCCAGGGCATGCCTCCGACGATCAGCGGATTTCCCGGCCAGCGCTGCGGTTCCTTGAGGACCCGAGAGATGTGTTTGGTGGAGTCGATGACCCGGTCGTCCAGAAAAGGTTGCTTCTGCCAGCCAACCGTGACCTGCGGTTCCTCAGGAGGCGCCGCGGGCAGCCATGCCGGGGCCGCCAGCGCGGCAATCAGGACCGCCGACACAGCATTTGATCCCATCATGCCCCAGCTAAGGTTCTGTGCGCGCCAATCGTGATTACGATGCCGGCGTCCCCTCGCTCAGCTGCCGGGCCAATCCGACAAATGCTTTCTCCGCTTCCTCGATCGCGCCATCGTTGGTCGCAAACGCCAGAACCGTGTTCCTGGCGGGCAGCAGCATCAGCAAGGCGTACCAGAGCGTGTTGCTGCCGTTGTGCCAGATCAACGGTCCTCCCGCCCATTCCCGCTGGTATCGGACCCAACCGTGTGCGTAGTCCTCGAGAAAAGGCGTATGCAGGCGTTCCCAGTTCTCCTGAGGAAGGATGGAGGTTGCAGTCCCGTTTGCTCCCTCGAGGTGGATGGAGCCGTAACACGCCAAATCCCGGATGCTCAGATGCACCCCTCCGGCCGGCGCCATAACGGGTGTATTGTCGGCGGGCCATTCGAAGGGATCGAGGGCGTACCGCAACCACAGCAACTTCATATGTCCGAGCGGTTCCTGGTTCGGCTCGTCCCCCTTCGGCGGGCCGAATCCCGCGCTGTTCAGTTCCAGGGGGAGGAACACCTTCTGCCTCATCAGGGATTCGTAAGGCTTACCGGCGATGGTCTCCGCGATATGGCCGACGATGGTGTAACCGACATTGGAATAGGAGTAGCGCTCTCCGCAGGGGGATTCCGGTTCCTCGGCCAGAATCTCGGCGATGAATTGGCGTCTCGCGGCGACGAGTTCTTCCGCGGTGCCGGGCCACACCTTCAGAACCTTCATCGGAAAGTTGGCGGGCGCGCCGGCGGTGTGGGTCAACAGGTGCTTCAGCGTGCAGGGACGCCAGCCGCCGGCCATTTCGATTTCGGGCATCAATTCGGGCAGAGCCATGTCGATGGACAGCTTGCCTTCGTGTTCCATTACCGCGATCAATGTCGCCGTCATCGACTTGGCTATCGAGCCGGCGTGCCAGCGGTCGTTTACGGTCACCGGAATTCCCGAGCCTCGACGGCGTTCACCGTCGACGGCCACTCCCCTGAACCGGCCAGCGGTCATCACGGCGGCTGCGACGCCGGTGAGACCCGTGTCCGAACGAAGCTGCCGCAAGCTGGTCTCCAGAACGGTTTGGAAATCTCCGGCGGACCAGTCGACCCTGACTGCCTCCGAACTGGAGCATGCGGTCATCAAAGTCATGATGGCGGTCGTGAGTCCGATTGTTGCCGACAGGCAGCGGCGGCGGATTCCCATAGATCCCTATGAACAGGTATTCTAGACGGAAATCCAACGCTGGTTCTCCGGTTATGAGAAAGCCATTCCGGCCTCGGTTCATCCTCATCGCGATCAGCATCCTGGTTCTGATTTTCTGCCTGTGGGTCATTTGGGACGGACCACGGGACGAGTCCTCAAATGCGGTCAAGCTCACTCCGCAGGCAACTCGTGACGATGGAGACCGGGATTCCGGCTCAGTGCGCAATATAGATTCAGAGCGAGCGCAGGTCAGGCTCGAAGGTTCGAGATCGGCAGTTCCGGACGAATCCGTTCCAAACCAAGGCAGGACTCCGCAATCTGTTGGCCCGGAGAAACGACGCGCAGCGCAATCGACCATCACCGGCATCGTCGTAAACAGCGAGGATGGCACTGCAATACAAGACGCACGCATCACAGTATCTCCGGTTGGAAGCGGGAATGTGCGGACCGAAGCCGTCAGCGGTCACGATGGCAGGTTCCAGATGACCGTCCACCGTGCAGGGCGGTACACGCTCCGTGCCGAGGCAGACGGTTACCGGCGTTACACCACCAGACGGCTGCTCGTTACTCCTGCTGAGGGAGACCTGTACCAAGAGATCCTGATGACACCTCACGTGGAACTTCGGGGCAGAGTCGTAGACCATCGCTCCCGAGGGATCGCTGGAGCGACCGTCTGGCTCCAAGAAGAAACCCCAGGGCGATTCACCAAGAAGTCAATGGTCCGGAGTGACCAATCAGGCCGATTCCTGATGTCCAAACCGCCTGTTTCCGGAACTTTCTTCGCCGAGGCGGCGCATCCTGAGTATGAACTTGCTGCTCGCGTTCCTGTGACCTTGCCCCAGGATGAGGAGGTGGTCATTACGATGCATCGAGTGCCGGATGCGCAATTGGGCTCCGTATCCGGTCACGTGTGGGACGCGGACGGAAATCCCATTCACGGAGCGACCGTCGGTCTCAGCGACTTCGAGCCAAATAGTCAACTTCCCCACCGTCTTGGAGAGTCGTCGACCGACCTGACGGGAGAATTCTTCTTTTCCAGAGTGCGTTGGGGTAAATATCGGATTTCCGCTGAAGCTGATGGATTTGCTTCCGGCATTGGAGCCAAGACCCTGACGGTTGAGCCAGGCAGGAACAATGAAGTCGATTTGATCCTGGTCGGGCAATCGACGGTCCAAGGCGTCGTTCTCAACGATGAGGGTCTGTCTGTGGCTGCCGCACAGGTCTTCGTCAGGTTCGAACAGGGTACAGGACTCGGTGCTCTTACCTCATCGGACGGCACTTTCAAGTTTCCAGACGTTCCTCCGGGAAAACACCGGATACTGGTCGCTCACCGCGAGTATGTTACCCATGAATCCTCCTTCGTTGCTCCTGCGAGTCAACTCGTCACGATTTCGCTGCAGCCCGGACTTTCGTTGTCCGGTTACGTCATGAACCAGGATAATGAACCGGTACGAGAATTCTCTCTTCGATTGTCTCCAGCCGGTCGCCAACACGAGGACCACCCCTTCCTATTCGATCCAATGTCCGCAGATGTCTCCCCAACGGACGGGCATTTCCGCGTCAGCGGACTGGAGGCTCAGACATATATTCTCTCTTTAAGTCTGCCGAACGCGGAAAGCATGGGAACTCGTCTCGAACTCCTGGAATCGACAAGCGTCACCATCGTCCTCAACCCGGCAGATTCGAACTCACCAATTCAGATCCGCAAGTCCTGGTAGACATCGGGGGCTACGGAACGGCAACCCCTCACTCGGAAGAAGGCACCAAACACACAAGGGGTGCCCCTAAATCCCCGGTTCTTCCGAACCCCGGGGAAATGGGGGAAGTCCTCGTCCCTGGATTCCTTGCCCTGGGCCGTCCGCCGTCGCTACACTTTCCGTCAGAGATGGAAGACCTACGGAGACGAAATCGGCTTCAGCCATGAAGATTCTTCCGGCGATCATAAGCATGGGTACCACGCTCTTGCTCTGCCTGACTGCTGCTCTGGCCTCCCCTTCTGATCCCGCCTCGCTGGAATTCTTCGAAAAAGAGATCCGTCCCCTGTTGGCCAACCACTGCTACGAATGCCACAGTGCCGATACTGCGACACCTTTCGCCGGTCTGCGGCTCGACCGGCGCGACGACCTGATCAAGGGGGGCGTTTCGGGACCGGCCATCGTTGCAGGCAGACCGGACGAGAGCCCCTTGATCCACCGGGTCCAGGGCCGGCCGGCCCTGATGCCTCCCACCGGAGCGCTTTCGGATGCACAGATCCAGTCGCTCATCGAATGGGTCAGGATGGGAGCCCCCTGGACCGATCCCGCGACGGCCTCGGCGGATTCGGGTGAAGGATTCCACCTGGAAGCCCGAAAACGCAGCCACTGGGCCTGGCAGCCGGTTCGCTCCGTCTCCCCGCCGGCGGTGACCGACTCGAATTGGCCGTTGCACGCCATGGACCGGTTCATCCTGGCCAGACTGGAGCAGGAAAGTCTGGAACCGGCGCCGGCCGCGGACCGGTACACTCTGATCCGGCGCCTTTCCTACGATCTGAGGGGACTCCCACCCCTCCCCGGAGAGGTCCGCGCCTTCGTCGCCGATCCCTCTCCACGAGCCTACGAGGAATTGGTGGACGACTACCTGGACTCACCTCACTTCGGGGAACACTGGGCCCGCCACTGGATGGACCTGGTCCGCTACAGCGAGTCCCACGGCAGCGAAGGCGACCCGGACACACCCTACGCCTGGCGTTACCGCGACTACCTGATACGGGCCCTGAACGCCGACATCCCCTACGACCAGTTGATTCGGGAACATCTGGCAGGAGACCTGCTTCCCTCCCCCAGGATGAACCCGGCCCTGGGCATCAACGAATCCCTCCTGGGCACGGCTCACCTCCGCATGGTGGAGCACGGGTTCCAGCCGGTGGACCCGCTGGAAGACCGAATCAAGTGGACGGACAACCAGGTCGACGTCCTTTCCAAGGCGTTTCAGGGCCTCACCATCTCGTGCGCGCGCTGCCACGACCACAAGTTCGACGCCATCAGCCAGGAGGACTATTACGCCATTTACGGCGTGCTCTACGGAGCCCGGCCGACCCAGCGGGCCATTGACGACCCGGAGCGTCTCGATCGGGGCCGCAGCGAGCTGACCGGCCTGAAGGAAGAGATCCGCCAGGAGCTGGCCGGCGCCTGGATCCGGGAGGCATCCGCCCTGAGCTCCAAGCTGTTGGAAACACCCCGTGAAGCCTTCGCCGACCCACCGGACTCTCCGTGCAAGCCTGGCTCGCCACCGGGCTCGCCCGATGATCCGGCGGCCCCGGAGACCGCGGCAGCTCCTGTCGAGACGGACGAGACGAAGGGCGCCGGAACCGCGGAGTCGGCTGCCGGCCAGGCGTTGCATAAGGCATTGGAGGAAGCCCGCTGCGAACCTGGAAGTCCGCTGGCGTCCTGGGTCCGCCTGGCGGGCAAGGAGGGCGCCGGATTCCGCCAGGAATGGGCCGCTTTGAGAGAGGAGTGGGACACCAGGATCCGCAGCGGAGAAACCTTCAATCGGGAACACTTCCAGGTCCGGTGGGATCTGTCCGGCCCCGACTATGGCGAGTGGATCGGACACGGCGCCGGACTTCCCGCGGAACCGTCCCGGCCAGGCGAGTTCTCGGTGGCCGCCGACGGCAAACGGGTCCTCAACGGAATCTATCCCGGGGGGGTCTACACCCATCTCGTTTCAGACAAGCACAACGGGGTGATCCAGTCGCCCCGCTTTACCATCGACACCAATTTCATCAGTCTCAGCGTCCTCGGGTCGGACTACAGCTTCGCCCAGTTGATCGTGGAGAACTATGCGGTTCCTCGAGGCCTCATCTTCCATATGCGGCACGTCCCCAAAACGGACCGCATGGAATGGGTTCAATGGGACGTGGCGTACTGGAAGGGATTCACCGCGTACATCGAGCTGGCCACCCGGGACGATGTCACGAAGATCTACTTCGACTCCAAGAAGTTCAAAACCCAGCCGGAAGAGCGGACGGATGGGCGTTCCGCCATCGGAGCCAGCCGTATCCTGTTCCACGAGACGAAGGAGACGCCCAGAGAAACGCGTCCTCCCCTGCTCTATCTGCTCCGTGGCACGGCGCCCCGCTCACCCGAAGATCTGGCCCGGCGAACGGGCCGCCGCCTGGTGGAGGCCATCGAAGCCTGGAGGGACGGCGGAGCATCCGAGCTTCAGGCCGCGTATCTGGACGCGTTCGTTCGAGCGGATCTTTTGCCCCGTTCCCGGGAACGGCTCCCGTCCGTGGACGCGCTCCTGACCCAGTACCGTGAATTCGAAGCCCAAGTGCCGGTTCCCCGGCGCGCTCCCTCCGTTCTTGAAGAGGCGGCGCCGGATCATCCATTCCTGGTCCGCGGGGACCAGGACGCTCGCGGCGCACCCGTGCCCCGGCGATACCTGGCGGCTTTGGAGAGCGTTCCCTACGCCGACCCCGGCCGGGTGCGCCTGGGACTGGCCCGGGACCTTGCCTCACGCGACAACCCGCTGACGGCCCGGGTGATGGTCAACCGCATCTGGCGGTACCTGTTCGGATACGGAATCGTCCGCACCACGGACAACTTCGGAAAGTTGGGCGACCCGCCCACTCATCCGGAACTCCTGGACCATCTGGCCGCCCGGTTCGTGGAGGAGGGGTATTCCATCAAAAGCATGGTGCGCCGGCTGGCCACGTCCCGGACCTACCGCATGAGCAGCGGGGCATCCGCCCATTCCCTCAGGGAGGATCCGGCCAATCGGCTCCACCAGCACGCCAACCTGAGACGACTGGACGCCGGGGAGATCCGCGACGCCATGCTGCGCGTCTCCGGAAGCCTGGATCCGAAGCCGTACGGACCCTCCATTCCCGTCTACCATGAGATCGGGAAGCTCAAGAGCAAGGGGTTCGTGCCGCCCGGGCCCTTGGATGGCGCCGGGAGACGCAGCATCTACCAGGAGATCAGGCGCAACGCCTACAACCCCTTTCTGGAGGCGTTCGGCCTGCCCAAGCCTGCCAGCACTCTAGGGACACGGGACCAGACCAACGTCCCGGCTCAATCCCTGACGCTGCTCAACAGCCCCTTCGCCTGGCACCAGGCGGAGGCGTGGGGCAAGCACCTGGCCGCCGGGGAGGGCAACACGGCCACCTCCCGCATCCACCACATGTTCTTCAAGGCCCTGGGCCGGGAACCCTCCGCTCTCGAGGCGGCCCGAGCCGAGGAGTATCTCTCCTCGCTGATCGCCGAGCGGAAGACGCGCAAGCATCTGATCCTCACCGACCAGCGGATCTGGACCGACCTCGCCCATGCCCTCTTCAACTTGAAGAATTTCATTTATGTCCAGTAGGAACTCCCCCACCGGCCCATGCCCGGCAATTCCCCGGTAGAAAAAGGATGGGAGCGGAGCGGCGGTTTCCTAACCGCCGGACTCCCCGTAACAGAGCGGCGACAAAGACCGGGCGATTGGAAATCGCCCCTCCTTCCGGTCCTCGACCGGCGGACGGTTCCGCAGTAGACTGGATGGTGATGTCGACGCTGACGCCCGGCCGGACACCCCGATTCCAACCCCGTTTCTCCCGCCGCGAGATGCTGCGCCAGACCTCCACGGGATTCGGGATGCTGGCCCTCTCGGCCCTCATGGCCGATCCGGCTTACGCGGGCCTGGTCCCCGCCCAACCCGAGAATCCGCTGGCCCCCAAACCAGGTCACCACAAACCCCGGGTTCGGAACGTCATCTTCTGCTACCTGTCAGGAGGGCTTTCCCACGTCGACTCCTTCGATCCCAAGCCCCGCCTGGACAAGGAAGCCGGCGAGCCGATGCCGTTCAAGACCGAACGGACCATGTTCAACATGGACGGCAACATCATGCCCAGCCCCTGGAAGTTCAAACGCTACGGGAGCAGCGGGATCCCCGTCAGCGACCTCTTTCCACACATCGGCAGCGTGGCCGACGAGTTGACGGTGATCCGTTCCATGACCGCCAAGTTCATGGCCCACGCCCAGGCCAATTTCTACTTCCACTCCGGGACGCCCTTTGCCGGATTCCCCAGCATGGGCGCCTGGATCAGCTACGGCCTGGGCAGCGAGAACCGGAACCTGCCCGGATTCGTGGTGCTGGGCAGCGGCGGCATCCCCCTCGGTGGAATCAGCATTTTCGGCAACGGTTTCCTGTCGGCCGTCCACCAGGGTTCGTTCATCTTTCCCGAACGCCAGGATCCTCTCGGCAACATCCGTCCCCGGGAATCCGGCCCCCTCCAGCGGCGAAAGCTCTCCTTCATCAACGACCTGGACCGGGAATTCCTGGCGGGTACCACCGGACACTCCCAAGTCGAAGCCGCCATCCGCAACTACGAGACCGCTTACCGGATGCAGAGCTCGGTGCCCGAGCTGGTGGACCTGGGCGGAGAGACTCCCGCCACCCGTAAGCTGTATGGCATCGATTCCGCGAATCCGGCCAAAGCAGCCTACGCCCGCCAGTGCCTGGTGGCCCGGCGGCTGGTGGAACGCGGCGTGCGTTTCGTGGAGCTCACCATGGTCCGGGGCGACGGTCAGGGGGGCATGAGCAACCCGTGGGACCAGCACGCCAAGCTGGTTCACGGGCACGGCTCCAACGCCCTGGCAGTGGACCAGCCGATAGCGGCGTTGGTCAAGGACCTCAAGGCCAGGGGCCTGCTGGACGAGACCCTCGTCATTTTCTCGGGCGAGTTCGGCCGGACGCCCTTCGTCCAGGGCAAGGACGGGCGGGACCACAACCCCTTCGGATTCAGCCTGTGGCTGGCCGGCGGCGGCCTCAAGAAGGGTTTCATCTACGGCGCCACCGACGAGTACGGCTACCGGGTGGTGGAGAACCGGCAGACCATCCACGATCTCCACGCCACCATCCTCCACCTCATGGGTTTCGATCACGAGGCGCTCAGCTACCGCTTCGGAGGCCGGGACTTCCGTCTCACCGACGTCCACGGCCACGTGATCCAGGGTATTTTGGCCTGATAGGAGGGGGAACATTCTTGTCCCCCATTTCGGCGTCAGCCATGAAGAGCCTATTGCCAAACTTGAGTTTAGGTTCCGCATTCTTCGTCTGCCTGACTGCCGCTCCGGCCGCACCTACGGATCCCGCCTCCCTGGAATTCTTCGAAAAAGAAATCCGTCCCCTGCTGGCCAACCACTGCTACGAATGCCACAGCGCCGAGACCGCGACGCCATTTGCCGGGTTGCGCCTGGACCGGCGCGAAGACCTGATCAAGGGAGGCGTTTCGGGACCGGCCGTCGTTGCAGGCAAACCGGAGGAGAGCTCCTTGATCCAACGCATCCAGGGCCGGCCCGCGCTGATGCCGCCCACCGGCGCCCTGTCGGATGCCCAGATCCAGTCGCTCATCGAATGGGTGAAGATGGGAGCCCCTTGGCCCGATATTGAACAAGCTTCCGAGGCGCCGGCCGACGGCTTCGACCTGGAAGCCCGCAAGCGCAGCCACTGGGCCTGGCAACCGGTCCGGTCCGTCCCGCCACCTGCGGTGGCCGACACCGATTGGCCGCGTCAGCCCATGGACCGGTTCATCCTGGCCCGGCTGGAGCAGGAGGGGTTGGAACCGGCGACGGCGGCGGACCGATACACACTCATCCGGCGCCTTTCCTACGATCTGCGTGGACTTCCACCCCTCCCTGGAGAGGTCCGGGCCTTCGTCTCCGATCCCTCTCCACGGACCTACGTAAACCTGGTGGACGACTTCCTGGACTCGCCCCACTTCGGAGAGCACTGGGCCCGTCACTGGATGGACGTGATCCGCTATGCCGAATCCCACGGAAGTCAGGGCGACCCCAAGGCGCCATACGCCTGGCGTTACCGCGACTACCTGATTCGGGCCCTGAACGCAGACGTCCCTTACGACCAGTTGATCCGGGAACACCTGGCCGGCGACCTGCTCCCCTCGCCCCGGATGAACCCGGCCCTGGGGATCAACGAGTCCCTCCTGGCCACGGCTCACTTCCGCATGGTGGAGCACGGGTTCCAGCCGGTGGACCCGCTGGGAGACCGCATCAAGTGGACCGACAACCAGGTCGACGTCGTTTCCAAGGCATTTCAGGGGCTCACCATCTCGTGCGCGCGTTGCCACGACCACAAGTTCGACGCCATCAGCCAAGATGACTACTACGCCCTGTACGGCGTGCTCTATGGAGCCCGGCCGACCCAACGGGCCATTGACGACCCGGAGCGCCTGGATTGGGGCCGGGGCCAGCTCTCGGAGTTGAAGGAGGAAATCCGGCTGAAGCTGGCTGAAATCTGGATCCAGGAAGCTTCGGCGCTAACCTCCACGCTGTTGGAAGCGCCGCAGGAAGCCTTCAATAAATCAGGCGACTCTCCCTGCGAAACTGAAACTTCACCGGAATCTGCCGCTGATCCGGCGGCCCCGGAGGCCGAGGCGGCTCCGGTCGAAACAGACGGGGACAAGGCTGCCGAAGTCCCGGTCGCCGAGCAGGCGTTGAACCGCGCACTGAAGGAGACACGGTGCGAACCGGGCAGCCCCCTGGCGGCGTGGATTCGCCTGGCCGGCAAGAATGGAGCCGAATTTCGTCAGGAGTGGGGCGCCTTGAAGGAGGAATGGGACAACCGGGTCCGCACCGGCAGAGGCTTCAACCGGGAACAGTTTCAGGTTCGCTGGGATCTGTCCGGCCCCGGTTACGGGGAGTGGATCGGCCACGGAACCGGACTTCCTCCCGAACCGTCCCCTCCGGGCGAGTTCTCCGTGGCCGCCGAAGGGAAACGGATCCTCAGCGGCATCTATCCCGGGGGTGTCTACACCCATCTCCTTTCGGCCAAGCACAACGGCGTGATCCAGTCGCCCCGCTTCACCATCGACAGCAATTTCATCAGCCTCAGCGTCCTCGGATCGGACTTCAGCTTCGCCCAGCTGATCGTGGAGAACTACGCCGCCCCCCGAGGCGGCATCTACCACATGCGGCACGTCCTTAAAACGGACCGGATGGAATGGGTCCAATGGGACGTGGCCTATTGGAAAGGATTCTCCGCCTATATCGAGCTGGCCACCCGGGACGACGTCACACTCGTCAGATACGACTCCGCCGAGACCAGAACCAAGGCGGAGAAGCTCACCGACGGCCGTTCCGCCATCGGCGCCAGCCGGATCCTGTTTCACAAGACCAAGGAGACGCCCAGAGAGACGCGCCCGCCGCTTCTCTACCTGCTCCGCGGCCTGCCACCCCGTTCGCCCGCCGATCTGGCCGAGCGCTTGGGCCGCCGCCTGGTGGAGGCCGTCGAAGCCTGGCGGGACGGCGGCGCCTCCGAGTCGCAGGCCGCGTATCTGGACGCGTTCGTCCGCGCCGACCTGCTGTCCCGGTCCCTGGACCGGCTCCCCTCCCTGGGTTCCCTCTTGGCCCAATATCGGGAAGTCGAGTCCAAGGTGCCGGTTCCCCGGCGCGCCCCTTCCATCCTGGACGAAGCGGCGCCGGACCATCCCTTCCTGGTCCGCGGGGACCAGGATGCTCACGGTGAACGGGTGCCCAGGCGTTACCTTACGGCCCTGGATAGCCTTCCCTACCCCGATCCGGAGCGTGTCCGCCTGGGCTTGGCCCGGGACCTCACCGCCTCCGACAACCCTCTGACATCCAGGGTGATGGTGAACCGGATCTGGCGCTACCTGTTCGGATACGGCCTGGTGCGCACCACGGACAACTTCGGCAAGTTGGGCGAGCCGCCCACACATCCCAAACTCCTGGATCACCTGGCCCATCGATTCATGCAGGAGGGATCTTCCATCAAGAGCATGGTTCGCCGGCTGGTCACCTCCCGGACCTACCGCATGAGCAGCCAGGGTTCCGCGAAGGCGCTCCGAAAGGACCCTGCCAACCGGCTCCACCAGCATGCCAACCTGAGACGGCTTGAAGCCGAGGAGATCCGCGACGCCATGCTGCGCATCTCCGGAAGTCTCGACCCAACGCTGTACGGACCCTCGATACCGATCCAACGCAAAACCGAGAAGGACAAGAGCACCGGACTCGGGCCGTCGGGCTCCCCTGACGGGTCCGAGAGGCGCAGCATCTACCAGGAGATTCGGCGAAACGCCTACAACTCTTTTCTGGAGACCTTCGGGCAACCCAAACCTGCCAGCACCCGGGGCCAACGGGATCAGACCAACGACCCGGCCCAATCCCTGACCCTGCTCAACAGTCCCTTCGCCTGGCACCAGGCCGAGTCCTGGGGAAAGCATCTGGCGGGCGGTGAGAGCATCACCGTCTCGTCCCGCATCCACCACATGTTCTTCAAGGCCCTGGGCCGGGAACCCACCGCCCAGGAGGCTTCCCACCTCGAAGGGTATCTCGACACGGTCATCGAGCAGCGGAAGACGCGGCAGCATCTGGTTCTCACGGACCGAGGAGTCTGGGCCGATCTTGCCCACGTCATCTTCAACCTGAAGAGCTTCATCTATCTCCAGTAGGGGACGCTCGACGGAAAAGCGGCCCCTCTGTAAACTGAAACTCCATGCCACCTGTTCCGCACAACACCTCGCTGCCATTTTCGCCCGGATTCTCCCGGCGCGAGATGCTGCGGCGAACGTCCACCGGATTCGGGATGCTGGCCCTCTCGGCCCTCATGGCCGACCCGGCTTACGCAGGTCTGGCGCCCTCTTCTCCCGATAATCCCCTGGCCCCCAGGCGGGGACACCACAAGCCTCGGGTCAAGAACGTCATCTTCTGCTATCTGTCGGGTGGCCTGTCCCAGATCGACTCCTTCGATCCCAAGCCCCGCTTGGACAAGGAAGCAGGCGAGCCCATGCCGTTCAAGACCGAACGGACCATGTTCAACCTGGACGGCAACATCTTCCCCAGTCCGTGGAAGTTCAAACGCTACGGAAGCAGCGGAATCCCCGTCAGCGATCTCTTTCCCCACATCGGCAGTGTCGCCGATGAGTTGACGTTGATCCGCTCCATGACCGCCAAGTTCATGTCCCACGCCCAGGCCAACTTCTATTTTCACTGTGGGACGCCCTTCGCCGGGTTTCCCAGCATGGGCGCCTGGATCAGCTATGGCCTGGGCAGCGAGAACCGGAACCTGCCCGGATTCGTGGTGCTGGGGAGCGGCGGGGTCCCGCTGGGCGGCATCAACATCTTCGGCAACGGATTCCTGTCGGCTGTCCATCAGGGCTCGTTCATCTATCCCGAACGCAAGGAACCTCTGGGCAACATCCGTCCCCGGGAATCGGACCTCCGGCAGCGACAGAGGATTTCGGTGATCGACTCCCTGGACCGGGAATTTCTGGCGACTGCCGGCGGACACCCGCAGGTGGAAGCGGCCATCCGGAACTACGAGACCGCCTATCGAATGCAGAGCTCGGTGCCCGAGCTGGTGGACCTGAGTGGAGAGACTCCGGCCACCCGAAAACTGTACGGCGTCGACTCCGCCGTGCCGGCCAAGGCGGCCTACGCCCGCCAGTGCCTGGTGGCCCGAAGGCTGGTGGAACGGGGCGTGCGTTTCGTGGAGCTGACCACGGTCCGAGGCGGCGGCGAGGCCATAGATGCCAATCCCTGGGACCAGCACACCAAGTTGTTCGAAGGGCACAGCGCCAACGCCCTCGTGGTGGACCAGCCGGTGGCGGCGCTGATCAAGGACCTCAAGGCCAGGGGCCTCCTGGAAGAGACCCTGGTTGTCTTCTCGGGCGAGTTCGGACGGACGCCGTTCGTCCAGGGCAAGGACGGCCGGGACCACAACCCCTTCGGCTTCAGCCTGTGGCTGGCCGGCGGCGGCCTCAAGAAGGGGTTCATCTACGGCTCCACCGACGAGTACGGCTACCGGGTGGTGGAACACCGCCAGACCATCCACGATCTCCACGCCACCATCCTCCACCTCCTGGGGCTCGACCACGAAGCGCTCAGCTACCGCTTCGGCGGCCGGGATTTCCGGCTCACCGACGTTCACGGAAGCGTGATCCAGGGGATTTTGTCCTGATTCGAGATCGGGCAGGAGCGGGGACTTTCCTATTCCCCCATCCGGCGCTTGGAAGGCCGCCGCATCCCTATTGTGGGGAAATCGCCACTGCTTGTATCGCCAATGGGCTGAGGTCGAAATGACGTCTTCCGATACGGGCCAACGCTTCCTGTCGCAGGCTTGCCACCACCTGAACGACGATTACCTGCCCAAGGTCCGCCGCTGTCTTGAGATCCTCTCCCGGGAGGACATCTGGTGGCGGGCCCACGAGAACACCAACAGCATCGGCAATCTGGTCTTGCACCTTTGTGGAAACGTCCGGCAATGGATCGTCTCCGGCTTGGGCGGCGAGGAGGACCGGCGACGGCGGCCGGCAGAGTTTTCCCGGCGCATGCCCCTTCCCAAGGACCAATTGCTGGAGTTGCTGGAGACAACCGTCCAAGAGGCGACCCAGGTGCTGGAGTCGTTGACCGAGGCTGATCTCGCCACGACCCGCAGGATTCAAGTCTACGACGTCACCGGTCTCCAGGCCGTCCTCCACGTCGTCGAGCACTTCGCCTACCACACGGGGCAGATTATCTACATCACCCGCCTGCGCAAGAACGTGGATTTGAAGTTCTACGACCTTCCGTAGCCGTCACTTGCGGCGCTGAACCCAGACATCGCATTGCGTATGGAGTGGACATTCTTGTCTCCCACAGGACTGCGGGCATCCCTTTTCCATCTTGAATAGCCGGTGGCAGGTTACTTGCACCAAATGGACGTTCGGGCGCAGACGGTCGCGTAGAGTGCCGCGCCGACCGCGAGGATGGCCCGGCAATCGGCTCTCCTGGTAAGGTTGCGGGTGAAAAGGAGTTCAATTTTGGGCTCGGAGTCGATGAGAATATCGGTCCTGTCTCTCGCCCTGCTGGTCCTTGCCAGCGGCGTCGGCGTAGGCCAGACATTGGAAAAGGGGGCCATCGCCGGCACGATTTTCGACCCCTCCGGCGCCGTGATTCCAGGGGCCGACGTGACGGTGATCCACGCCTCCACAGGAGCCGAGCGAGTTCTCACCAGTAACGAAGCCGGCCGGTTTCGAGCAGATATTCTGCCGGCCGGCGAGTATGTGATCCAGGTCTCCATGCCCGGCTTCGCCAGAACCATCGTGGAGGGCGTGGTGCTCTCCATTGGCCAGGAGTTGATCGAGGACGTCACCCTCCAGCTCGAGGCGGTCGGTCAGGAGATTACGGTCCAGAGTGGAACCGGCCGCATGGATACGAGCGAAACCCGGGTCAATACCGCCATCAACAACGACTACGTGGAGAACCTGCCGATCAGCGGACGCGACTTCCGGGACTTCGCCAACCTGTCGCCGACGGCTGACACCACTCCGGGACTGCGCTCTCCCGTGAGGCTCCAGGGGCAACAAGGAGAGTACACGGGACTGATCATCGACGGAGTGGACAATCGGAACTCTTTCTTCGGCGAATGGTTCGGTTCGTTGGAAACCAAGAACTTCACGGTGCCGCAGGACGCGATTCAGGAGTTCCAGGTTCGGGACACGGGTCTCTCGGCCGAGTTCGGCCACGCCACCGGAGGCTTGATCAATGTGGTGACCAAGTCGGGCACCAACAATTGGCACGGGTCGGCCCACTGGTTCTTCCAGTCCAACACCTTCATCGCAGACACCTCGGTGCCGGCCGACCCGGAAACCACCATCGCGCCGGGGTTGAACACCCGGCACCAGTTCGGAGGGACCGTGGGGGGACCGATCTCCCGGGACAGGGCCTTCTTCTTCCTGGCCCTGGACGCCCAGCAGCAGAAGGGGCCCCTGACCGCAGTTTTCGCCCGCGACGTATCGGCCGAACCCTGCCCCTGTCCGGTCCCGTCGATCTACGGCGGCTCCACTCTGGCCGACCTTGAGCACAGCAGTTCCCAGCGCCAGGACCTGACTGCCGTACTCACCAAATTCGACTACAACCTCACCAGCAACCACCTGGCGACGACCCGTCTGAACTACACCCGCAACGAGACCGACAACTTCACCGGCTACGCCGGCAGCCAGACCTTCGTGCTGGGTCGAGTGGAATCCAACTTCGAGAACTTCGTCAATGAGGGCTGGGCCGCGGCCCAATCCATCACCTCTCTTCTGGTAAACGCGAGTGTCAATGAACTGCGATTCTCCTATTCGCAGGAGATCCGGCCCCGTCGGCAGCGGGCTCCCGGTCCGGAGACATCCATCACCGATACGGGCAACTTCGGGCAGGTCTTCTTTCTTCCCATCGACAGCCAGCACAAGCGCTACCAGATCATCGACAGTTTCAGCCGCACCTTCGGAAGACATGACCTCAAGCTGGGGGGCGACCTGAACTCCAACGCGTCCAACCAGACCTTCATCGGGTTCGCCGGGGGTGTCTACACGTTCTTCAGCCTGGAGGACTTCGCGGCCCGCACTCCCGCCTTCCTTCTCCAGCGCGTGGGAATCAACGGTATCGGCGTGGTGGAGAGCGGCACGCTTACCGACTTCTGGCAGCACGAACTGTCGTTTTTCGTGCAGGACAACTGGCGGGTGCACGCCGATTTCAATTTGAACCTGGGGTTGCGTTGGGACGGAGTCTGGAACCCGGAATCGGGATTCGGCTTGCCCGAGGCGATGCTGCCGGTCGGCAAGCCCCGCATCAGCGGAAACCGGGTCTCGGTCGAACTGGCTCCAGCCTCCTCCGATGTGCCCGACGACTTCAACAATTTCGCGCCCCGGGTGGGATTCGCCTGGGACGTGGGCGGTCGACGCAGCACAATCATCCGTGGTGGCACCGGCATCTACTACGCTGCCGCTCCCACGATTTTCGTAGCGGGAATGCTGTCCGGGCCGGGCCTGCGATCCGCCGTCGTTTTCGTCCCCTTCTTCGGTTCATCCACCGACCTGCTCGGATTCGGCCTGAGCTATCCCGGGCTGCTCCCCTCGATGGCGACTCCCGAGGTCGAGAGCCTCATCGGTCCGCCGCCCATCGACTATGTGGATCCCAACTACCAGAGCGCGCGAGTGATCAACGGCCAAGTCGGAATCGAACGACAGATTGCCGGCGAACTCAGCATCACCGGAACATATACCTTCAACCGCTCCGCCAATCTGCGGACCGGCGGGTTCTTCTCGACACCCTGGGACCGGAACCTGGACCCGTCCGGCGCGACTCTGGACGAGCACGGCCGCACGGTGGGCGGATTCAACCTGCCGCGCCTGGATCCGAACGTCGGCAACGCCAATGCGATCGCCAGCTTCGGAGAGGCCAGATATCACGCGCTGATCGTCCAGTTGAAGAAGGATTTTCGGAATCGAACCCAGTTCGCGGTGAACTACTCGTTTTCCAACAATGAAGACAACGCTACCAGCGACCGCTCCAGCGATGCCTCCTACGGACCTTCGGACCCCTTCAACTTCCTGGAGTTGGATTGGGGGCGCAGCCAACTGGACATCACCCACCAGTTCTCGTTTTTCGGCTATTTCGAATTGCCGGGCAAGCTCCGGATCAGCACCCTGGTGTCCGCCCGCAGCGGACGGCCTTTTCCGGCGTACTCGGGCCGCTGCGGAGATCCCGGTGTGGCGGACGGATCCCCGGGATCGGTCTTCGACAACAGCTTCCAGTGCTCCAACGACTTCAATCCCATCCGCCCGGTGCAAAACGGCGCCCTGCTGGAACGTTATCCTTTCTCCACCGGAGCCTACTTCCGCTGGGACTTCCGGCTCAGCCGGGAGTTTTCCCTCTCCGCCAACGACACCGCGTTGATTCGCTTCACCTTCGAGGTCTTCAACCTGACGAATGCCGGCAACTACTACAGCACCCCCCTCGCAGCGAGAAACGCCATCCTGGGCGACCCCAACTTCATGCAGTTGGACCAGACCCCGGGTCCCATCTCGGCGCAGTTCGGGTTGAAGCTGGTTTTTTAGGGATTGGGCATTCGGACCGGTATGATCCGCACGGATGTTCCAAAAGCCATAATCCAGTCGGTTGGGGCTCTGCCCCAATTGGGTCAGTTCGCCGGGACGGCACGACAGTCGCGTTGCCGACTCCAAGAGTTGCAGATCAGAATGATAGCATATACACTATCACTCTGTGGCACCACGGATCGTCGTTGACACCAATGTTCTGGTTTCCGCGATCCTATCGCCCGATGGTGCAGCCCGGGAAGTACTGCGGCGATGTTTTGGCGGCAACGCCCGGCCGCTAATCAGCAACGCCTTGTTTCTCGAGTATGAGGATGTACTGTCGAGACAGGAATTATTCGCTACGGCATTGATCGGTCCAGGGGATCGGGAGGCTTTATTTGATGCTCTTCTCAACGTCTGCCAATGGGTCAACATCACATTTCTATGGCGCCCCAATCTGCCGGACGAGTCCGATAACCATCTGATCGAGTTGGCAATTGCAGGTAACGCCGAGTGGATCGTGACAGGGAACGTCAGAGATATTGCGGCAGGCGAATTGGTATTTGACAGTTTCCGTGTTGCCACTCCAGGTGCTTGGTTGAAGGAGGTTCACTGACATGGCTACGTTAACGATTCGGCTTCCTGATGCCCATCGTGATCGGTTGAAGGCCATGGCTGCCCAGCGTGGCCTGAGTCTCAACAAGCTGATGGAAGAACTCTCAGTTCGAGCGTTGACCGAACACGATACGGAAATGAGATTTCGCATGCGCGCAGCGCGAGGTGATGTGACGCGCGGCTTAGGGTTGCTCGACGAGCTTGACCAGCGGCATGCGAGAACGATGGGCTCCTGAACCAGTCGGCATCCGCTCAGAACCGGAACTCGTGATCCGCACCCTGGACGTGGCGCACGAAGGCTTCGGCGAACTCGCAGCGGTACTCGGAGCCGCGGAACCGGTTCATCAGGTCGTGGCGGCGGTACAGCCCCTCCGGGTTCTGGCTGGCGTGGGCGTAGGTGGCCTTCTTCTTCAGAGACTCGGTGGCGGTGATGTCGATGTAGTGAGTGGGTGAGAAGGTCTGGCTCTGCCTCCCGGAAACGACCTCATAGAAGTAGAGATCGAACTTCCGGTCCAGTTTCAGCCAGGCATCGAACGCCAGCATGCTGGCCGCGCGGTGGTCCCGGTGGCGGTCGATGGGCCAGTGGGTGAACAGCAGGTCCGGGTCTTCTCCCTGAACGATCTTCAGGAATTCCTCGTAACGCCGATTGCCGGTCGCGGTGTCGCCATCGATCTGTCCGGCGAAGAGGGGTTTTGCCCCCAGGATTCGGCAGGCTTCCTGAGCCTCGGCGGTGCGGATGCTCGCGGCCTCCTCCAGCGACTGTCCCCGGATGCCCCGCTCGCCGCGGGTCAGGTAGAGGGCCGTCACGCGGTGGCCCGCTGCCGCGTAACGGGCCATGGTTCCGCCGCAACCGGTTTCGGGGTCGTCCGGGTGGGCGCCGACGACGACGACCTTTAGTCGAGCCTCCCGTTTGGACTTCTTTCCGGGCTCCTCGCTCTCGCTCTCAGCGAGTCCCAACAACGTCCCGCCGGCAAGGGCTCCGGAAACACCCAACAGATTCCGCCTCGGGATCGATTCCATTTCATTTCTCCTCGTTGGGGCGATCGTCAAGCCGCCAAGTTCAAATGCCCCTATTCTCCTCGCGCCCGTTTTCTTCTTCCGCGGGGTTGGCGGTTCACGGTTTTTTGGTGTCCGGCGGTTGGAAACCGCCGTTCCTGTTCGGCGGTTGGAAACCGCCGCTCCGCTCCAAAAACCGGTCGGTGCTCTCGGGGTCGATCCGGCGGCAACTCCGGCGCAGTGCGAGCGCCACTTCCTCCAGGTCGCATCCGCAGGCGGCGTCCCAATTCGGGAGCGCGGCGAACTCCCCGCACAGCAGCGCCAGGCGAAGCATGTGGCGAAACAGAATCCCCTCCTGCCTGACCAGCCCGCGGCTGTGGACGAACCGGTTGAAGTTACCCCCGAGGTCCAGCAGGTCCCCGGCGGCCCAGACGGGCCGAACCTTCAACTGAGTCACCTGAGGCAACCGTCCATCGAACACGAGACGCAACTTGGCGGCCAGGGTCGGTCCCGGACCTGCCTCGATGAGATCGTTCCGGAGCGTTGATTCAGAGCCTCCGGATAGTCCTGGACGAGCCAATTCGGGATCGAGACAGGCCGTCTCGAGGGGACCGGGGTCCAGCCGCCGGGATTCCGGCACCGGAACCGCTCTGGCCACCGCTCCGGAAAGCTCGAGGACGCTTTCCAGAGCCTGAATCCTCTCGCTTCGGCTACCCTTCGGCAGCATCTCGCTCAGGAAGTCGCCATAGAGAGGATTGATGCCGCGAAAGGCCAGCAGCCGGTCCAGCCGAAGCGTGGCCTGAGCCAGCACCGGACGGTAGTCGGGCGAAACCTCTTCTTGGGGAGGCGGTTCCGGGTCCAACGTCAGGTAGCCTCCGAGGCGCAGGGTGAGCAGCATGTCGTTCAGAGCCCCTTGAGCCGACTGCACCGCTCGGGCGCTCAGCAACCGCTTTCCGACCATGGTCCGGACCTCGTCGACTTGTGGCGAACGCTTCAGCAGGTAGGCCAAATACCGCCAGGGCAGCGGCCCCCGGCTGGCCAGGACCGCCGGCCGCGCCGCAACCAGACGGCGAAACTGAGACCGGTCCCAGGAGGCGCGGGCCTGGCGACGGGACCTCATCCTCCGCGCCAGGGACTTCCGGGCCTGGCGAAACGCCGACTTGCGGGTCCGGGCGGGGATCGACTCCAACTTTCGCTTGCGGCGCAGAAGCTTTACTTCTTCTTCCGGAGCCAGGGCCAGGACAAATCCCCGACGATCCCATCGGGGCCGCCCGGCCCGGCCGAAGATCTGATGGGCGGTGGTGGCGTCCAGCGCCCGTTTCCGCCGCGGCGGGCCCTTGACCAGACTCTTCAGCACCACGGACCTGGCCGGCAGATTGATCCCGGCCGACAGGGTCTCCGTACAGATGACCACCGGAAGCAGCCGGCGCTGGAACAACTGCTCCACGACACGCCGATACTTGGGCAGGACCCCGGCATGGTGGATTCCCACGCCCCGCAAGAGGAGCTGCCGCAGGATGGGTCCGGCTCCATCCGACAGGTCCGAGTCCCGCAGGCGAGCGGCCAGCTTTCGCTTCCGGTTCCCGTCCACCAGGGGCCGGCCCTTGAGCCGTTCCGCCACCGACCAGCACTCCCGGCGGTTGAAGCAGAACACCAAACAGGGGCTCCTGCGCCCTTTTTTCCCGCCCCGAACCAGTTCCACCAGCAGCTCTTCCAACAGCAGGTCGTCCACCCACTCATAAGTCAGCGGGACCCTCCGTTCCCTTCCCTGGAGCAACTGCATTCGCCGTCCATGGCTTTTCCGGAGCCAGTTCGTGAAGGACTCGGGACGGCCCACGGTTGCCGAGAGCAGGAGAAGCCTCACGTGCCTGGGGAGCAGCGAAAGGGACAATTCCCAGACGATGCCCCGTTCCGGATCCCGGAAGGTGTGGAACTCGTCCTTGACCACGACGGCGACCCGATCGAAATCGAAGTTGCCGGGATGCAGCAGGCGATTGAGGAGGATTTCGGCCACCACCACCCGTACCGGCGCGTCCGGGTTGACCTGGCGGTTCCCGGTCACCAGCCCCACGCTGTCGGCGGGAAATCCCCAGTGTACGGCGGCCGCCTGCATCTCCCGGAATTTCTGCTCGGTCAGCGCGATGAGGGGAGTGGTGTAATAGGCGGTCCGACCGCCGTGAAGCGCCTCGAAGAGGGCACCTTCGGCGATGAGGGTCTTGCCGGTGCCGGTGGGCGAGGTTACCAGAAGATCCTCGCCCGAGGCGTACCAAGCCTCCAGAGCGTCCCTCTGAAACACATAGGGTTCGAAAGGAAGCGACCGCAGGTAACGGTCCAGAAGCTCTCGCCGCCGGGTCGAAGCCGTCTCGATCACCCGCTGGGAGTCAGCCGTGGATCTCGACCCCTGCGGGGTCCAGGCCAGCCCGCTCCGGACCGCGCTTCCAGTCCTCCAGTTCCGGACCCGCCAGACGGCGAGCTCTTTCCCGGAGCTCCGCCATCTGAGGTTCTTCCAGGGCGGCGAAGCGCTTGGCGATCCGGACATCGTCCTCGATCTGGCCCAGCGTGGTGGCGCCCATGGTCAGGCAGTGGATGGGGAGGCTCAGGACGTATTGGATGCAGTCCTCGACGCTGAAGGACTGGAGAAGCTTGGCGTTGGCCAGACTCTTCATGCCCTGGATGCCCAGTCCCTGACGGACGGCCTCGGGGAGCACGATCTGCTCGAAGCTCAGGTAGGACGGATCGGCCGGATTTAGCGGCATCAGGATGGTGTCGAACTGGTCGTAGCGTTTCAGCATCTCCATGTGGACGTGGGGGTCCGTATGCCCGGTGAAGCCGATGAACCGGGTCTTGCCGCTCCGCTTGGCCTCCTCGAAGGCCTCGATGGCGCCGCCGGGAGCGAAGATCTGCTCCACGTCCTCCATCCGGCTGACGGAGTGGATCTGCCACAGGTCCACGTAGTCCATCTTGAGCCGCTTCAGGGAGATCTCCAGTTCCTTGGCTGCGCCCTCCCGGTCTCGGACGACGCTCTTGGTGGTGACGAAGACATCCTTGCGAAAAGCTGGAAGCACCTCGCCGTACACCTCCTCGGATCGCCCCGACCAGTAGGAATGGGCGTTGTCGAAGTAGTTGACGCCGAGCTCGTAGGCCCGGAGCGTCACCGCCTTGGCGTCCTCGAAGGAGATCATGGGATAGCGTCCGCCGGCCTGCCCGACGATGGTCAGCTTCTCTCCCGTCTTGCCGAAGACGCGCTTGGGAATGTCGCCACCGGTGGAAGCGGGTACCGGGCTCCGCCCCCAAGCTTTGCTCCGAAGAGCCAACACGCTGGCCAGGGCGCTGCCGAAAAAGGTTCTGCGACGCATATACTTTCCTCCAAAAGACCCGGACTCAGATTGGCTTCATGATATCGCATGTTTCCGACGGATGGCCAGAGAGGGCATCCGCATGGGTTCTCCCGGCGGTTGACACCGGCGGCGGCGTTGATTCAGCATTCCGTTCTCCTCAAAGTATAGGGTACGAAGAGGGGGGACAAGAATGTCCCCCCTCCAGGAGGTCCGCCATGGAAGAACGCCTCAAGATCATGGCCGTCATGTGTCATCCCGCCGATGCCATCGACCACGCCGGAGGAACCCTCTGCCTCCATTCCCGGCGCGGGGACCAGGTCTCCGTGGTGGTCTGTACCCACGGTGTGGACACCCACCACACGCGCCGCAACGAACTCATCAGGAGCGGTCGTCTCGACGAGGTTTCCGGGTTGGAGGACGCCATACGAGAAAAGGAGGAGGAAGCAAGCCGGGGCATGGAGATCCTGGGGGTCCGGGACGTCCGGTTCCTGCGCCTCAAGGACGACGTGGTGATCCAGAGCCGGGAGCTGATCGAAGCCATCGCCCGGGAGCTGGCCGACGTCCGGCCGCATCTCCTGATCCTCCACAACCCCACCGAGGAATTGGGATTCGCCCATCAGGAGACGGCGGTGGCGGCCCTTCGCGCCTGCGACCTGGTCAAGACCTCCGGTTACGTGCGGGACGCCGGAGACCCGCTCACGCCGGCGCAGATCTTCTTCATCACCATGTACGGCCACACCAACCAGCTCTCCGCCGAGGGGCGGCGATTCGCAAATGTGCTGGTGGACATCACCCCGGTCGTGGAGAAGAAGGCCCGAGCGTTGGACTGCGTCGCCAGCCAGTACTACACGGGAGACCTGGGACGGAAATGCATCGAGGTCACCAATGGGAGAATGGGGCTTCACTCGTCGCTCTCGTACGCCGAGGCCTACCAGGTGCTCCATCCACACGTCTACTCGCACCTGCCGGCCAACCGGTTCCTGATGCGCCAGTCGTCGAGTTCCAAGAGCAGCCGCGGAGAAAACCTCAGCGTTCTTCTGGGTCGATCCCACGCTGGGTGAGATCGACTCCGCGAGCGATCATCTGCGCTTGAGCACAAACGCCGCCGCAACGACGGTCAAGCAACCCACCACGTTGTAATAGAGAAACGAAAGCGACGTGAACTCGCTGACCGCCCATACGGAGACCATCCCCAGGATCAGGCCCCAGAACGCACCGCGGGCGGTGGCCCAAGGGGCCAGAAAGGCCAAAAGGAAGACCCCCAGCAGCGAACCGTAGAAGTACGAGCCCACCTTGTTGACCAGTTCCAGGAGGGACGCCTCCTGCTGGCCGACATAGAGCGCCACCCCCGTGGCCAGCACCCCCCAGGCCAATGTGGTGAGCCGGGCCGCCCAGAGATAGTGCCGTGTGGAGGCTCCCCGAACCAGATAGCGGCGGTAGAAGTCCATGACCGTGGCGCTGGAGAGGGCAGTCAGCTCCGAGTCCAGCGAGGACATGGCGGCGGCGAAGATGACGGCGATCATCAGCCCCAGGATCCCGGCCGGCACGTATTGGACCAGGTAGGAGGGAAAGACGTAGTTGACGTCGGTGGAGGATCGGCCCTGGACCGTCTCGACCAACACCTTGGAGCGGCCGCGCAACGCCTCCATCTCGTCATGGTATTGCCGAATCCGGGCGCGCCCGGACTCCAGGTCACCACCTTCCCGGCGAACGCGAAGCAGGTCCAGAGTCGCCTCCCGCCGGAGCGAGTGCAGATCGCGGTAGTCCCTTTCCAGCTCTTCGAAGGCCGGGCCCCTTCCGCTCTGCCGCACCTGGGCCTCCTCCGCCGGATTGAAGATCAGAGGCGGCTGCTCGAAGTGGTAGAAGACGAAGAGCAGCACCCCGATGGCCAGGATGAAGATCTGCATGGGAACCTTGAGGAAGGCGTTGAAGAGGAGGGCCAGGCGGCTCTGGGTCAGGGACTTGGCCGTCAGGTACCGCTGAACCTGGCTCTGGTCGCACCCGAAGTAGGCCAGCGCCAGGAAGAAGCCGCCCACCAGGCCGGACCAGAGCGTATAGGTCTCCCGCGGGTCCGGCGACAGGTCCACGCTCTTCCACATCTCCTCGATGCCGCCGATGTAGAAGACGTCGGCGACCCCCACCTGCGGGGGCAACTCTCCGAAGAGGGTCAAGAGGGCCGCTCCGATGCCGCCGAACATGAGCAGCATCTGAAGCACATCGGTCCAGATGACCGCCGTGATCCCGCCGGCCGCGGTGTAGAGGATGGTCACGGCCCCCATGATCAGCACCGTGACCCGTTCGTCCCAGCCCATCAGGACCGAGAGCACCACCGCGGGAGCATAGAGGACGATCCCGGCGGCCAGGCCGCGGGAGACCAGGAACAGGAAGCTGGTCAGGGAACGGGTCCGTGCGTCGAACCGCTGCTCCAGGAACTCGTACGCGGTGTAGATCTTCCGCCGATAGAAAAAGGGGACGAACAGGACGCAGAGAACCACCATCACCAGAGGCTGGGGCAGGTAGACCTGGACGAATTTCATCCCGTAGCCGTAGGACTGGCCCGTGGTCCCGATGAAGGTGATGGCGCTGGCCTGGGTGGCCATGACGGAGAGGCCGATCAGGCCCCAGGAAAGGCTGCGGTTTCCCAGGAAATAGCCTTCGATACCGGAGCTCTTGCGGCTCTGGTACAGGCCCACCATGAGGATCAGGACCACGTAGAGGGTAAAAACCGCCCAATCCAGACCCGTCACGGCGTTGCAGGATCAATGAAAGCAGTGCCGGGGCGACCCTCGTGGCCGCCCTTTCCTGCGTTGCGGGGAGCGGAAAAGGCCAGGAGATTTACCACGGTCTCTCGGCTCTCAACTGATGAGATACAGGAGAAGGATCAGGACGAGGGTGAATCCGCCCACCGCCCAGTAGAGCCGGTTCCACGGGATGGGATTCGAGTCGACCGGCATCAGATGGCTCCGAAGTACTGCAGATCGGGATCGACCCGGACGACGGCGTCGCGCCGCCGGATCTCGTGATAATGCGGCAGCATGAGGTAGCTGCAGGGTGGCCAGAAGTTGGCCAGGACGATGCATCCGGCCACGGCTGTCAGCCTTAACAGCCCGTGGTAAAAGTCATCACGGCATTCGACCGTCCCTGCATCCCGGCGGA
>JAPPLF010000073.1:22831-31056 GCA_028874215.1 Acidobacteriota bacterium | reverse complement strand
ACAGGCCGTTGCCGTCGCAGTGTCTGCCCGGCGGGGCGGAGCGCACGAATGCGGCCGACAGGGCCTTGTGAGGATGGCGGCCCTTCGGCTTGGTTTTCCGGGCTGGAGCGGTCGTATTCTTTACGTCAATCATTACCACATAATACTCGGGATCGAGTTGGAAATCAAGGGACGTCACGGGCAAGAGAAACGGGGGTCAGAATAGACTTAAACCAATGAAATAAAACAATTTAGTGTATACACCGGGACGTCTTGGGATACCGTTGGATTCTTTATAGATGTATCCCCTGCGAGAGCAACGCTCAAACGCGTTTGTCACGTAGACTCACCTGGGCTCCGACCGTCCCATCCGCCGCTGCGGGACCCGGGACCGAACGACCCAGATCGGTGGAACCGCCCACCAGACTGAATTTCTCCCCGTAGCGTGTGGGTGGTCCTCCGGAGTTCCACCCATGTGCAAATAGTCATCGCTCCGCTTCCGGACAGGCTTCTTATGGCGTCATGACTCGTTCCGGTTCCAGTCCGGAATCTGACTCGTTCCCGTCACGAAATCGAGACTGTCCCTTGTTATCTGTTCGAAACCCAAGATCGAGACTGTCCCTTGTTATCCGCAGTCCGGAATCGAGACTGTCCCCTTGTTGTCCTGGTTCCAGTCCGGTTCCAGTCCGGAATCGAGACTGTCCCTTTGTTCGAGTCCCCTTTGTTGTCCCGCGTATCCCGGAATCGAGACTGTCCCTTGTTATCCGGGGGGAGAGATCGCTTACTTCTCAGACTCGGGGCCGACGTCGGGGCGGTCGTCGTTTACAAATCCGTCCCGGTTGGGCATCCGGACGCCGGGGAGCGTCCGCCGGTTCATCTCTTCGTTCTCGGCCACGATTTCGTTCAGATGTAGAACGTACGCCACGACGGCATAGACTTGGTCGTCGGTCAGGATGCCCGGATTGTGGAAAGGCATGGTGCGGTTCACGTAGTCCCACAGCGTCGTCGCGTAAGGCCAATAGCTGCCGACCGTCTTCAAGGGCTTGGCGGTCGCGAGGCTTCCTTGCCCGCCCACCAGCGCCGACGACTCCCCGCCCTGGCCCGTGGTGCCGTGGCATTCCGAGCACCGGCGGGCATAGACTTCCTTGCCCTCGGCGGCGGTGCCGCTGCCGTCAGGAAGCCCCGTTCCGTCCGGAAATATCGTAATGCTCAGGGCCTTGACCTCGTCCGCCGTCGGTGTGCGCCCGACCTTGTACGTCGGCGACTGGGCGGCGCCGGCGCTCACCAACAGACCGGCCAGGACGAACACCGGCCAGAATCCTCTGCCGCGATCAGACATGGGTCACACTCCCGTCGGCGGCGATCTTCCAGGACTTGATGCCGTTGTTGTGGTAGTCGGAGTTCGGGCCTCGCACCTCCATCAGAGCTTCCACGGTCGGTTGGACGTAACCCGTCTCGTCCGTAGCCCGGGAAAGGATCACCGCCGGTGTGCCGTCCCAGGTCCAGGGCAGACGAAAGCGGGTGAATGCGATCCGGAGACGCGGTTCCTGCAAGGCTGCGTCGGTCCACGTCGCTCCGTTGTCGGTGGAAACCTCCACCCGCTCGATCAATCCCCGGCCCGACCAGGCCAGCCCGGTAATCTCGACGTTTCCCTGTCCCGCCAACTTCTGCCCTCCGGAGGGGCGGGTGATCACCGATTTGGCCTCCATCGTAAGGCTGAACTGCCGGGCCTTGCCGTTGGCCAGAACGTCGGTGTACTTCGACGTCTCTTCCCGTCCCATGGCAGGCTGGTCCGCCAACATCAGCCGCCGGACCCATTTGACGTTGATGTTCCCCTCGTGACCGGGCACCACCAGACGCAGCGGGTAACCCTGCTCCGGACGGATCGCCTCTCCGTTCTGCCCGTAGGCGAGGATCACGTCGTCGCGGCACTTGTCGAGCGGCAGGCTGCGGTGCATCTTGCAGGCGTCGGCTCCTTCCGCGATGAGCCAGATGGCTTCGGGCTTCACGCCGACCTCATCCAACAGGACCGACAGCAGAACTCCCGTCCACTCGCTGCAGCTCGCCATGCCGTGGCTGATCTGTGCGGTGGAGCCCTTCTTCGGTTTCCATTCGCCGCGGCTGTTGCCGGAACACTCGATGAAATGGATCCGCGACACCGACGGCAAGGTCTTCAACTCGTCCATGGTGAGAATCAACGGACGTTCCACCAGGCCGTGAATCAACAGGAGGTGTTCGGCGGGATCGATCAGGGGAACTCCCGCGTGATGGCGTTCGAAGTGCAGCGAGGAGGGCGTGATGATCCCGTGCGAGTCCTGGAGCGGCGTCCGCGTGGAGCCGGCTTCAGGGTATTTCGAAAGCGATCCCTTCCGGATGGACTTTTCGAACGGCGAGCGCTCGCCATACTCATCCGGCGGCTTGCCGGTGCGTTTCACCCCGCCCCCGGCGGGTGTGTCCGCCGAGTCCGAACACGCCAAAAGAGCGCCGCCGACCGCCGCGCCGATACTCAGAAATTTTCGCCGGCTGGCTTCACCGGAGCCTCTGCCAGGTTTCTCGTTGCCCACGACACCCTCCTCCCGGATCCCTCAAATCGGGGTCATCGTCTCCGAATCGGGTGAAAGTGCAGATTCCACCGGCTGCGCGGGCCACTCGAGCCGCGCCGGAGCCTCAACCCAGTCCGGAGACTCGCAGCACCATGACCCGATTTTCTTTCTCGTCCGTCACGTAGACGAAGCGGCCGTCGGGTGAAACCTGTATGTCGATGGGTTTCTTCCCGACTTCGACGGTCCGCACCTTGTTCAGCTCGGGACTCAATATGGATATCGTACGGCTCCCGCTCTCCACCACGAAGACGTAGCCCTGGTCGTTCACGGTCAGGGAGAAGGGTTGCTCGCCCACCCGAACCCGGCGTGTCTCCTCGATGTCGAGCAGGTCCACCACCGAAAGGTCGTTGGTCCCGCTGTTGGCCACCAGCAGGCGTTCGCCGTCGGGTGTCAGGACGATGCCGTCGGGACCGATCCCGACTGGGATCTCCTTGATCACGCGTCCTTCGTTGGCGTCGATCACATAGAGGTCGTTGGAGCCGGCACAAGGAATGTACAACTGCTCGCCCAGGGGAGAGATGGCGGCCACCAGCGGGCGCACGCCCACTTCCACCGACTTGGTGACCCGGTGGGAAGCCGTATCGATGAAGTCGACCCGTCCGATGCGGCCCCGGCCGTAATTGGCCACGTAGATCGTGTGCCCCCGGGGAGACACCACCACGTCCGTGGGCATCCCGCCCACCTTGATGTCATCGGTGATCCGGTAGGTCCTTCCGTCCACCACTTTCACAAGACCCGACTGGAAGTTGGTGACGTAGATCCGGTCGCCGCTGGGAGAAATGGCGATTCCCAGCGGTTTGAAGCCGGCGTAGAAGGTCCTTTCCTCCCGGTTGGTGACGGTGTTCACGATGGAGACCTCGTCCGAGGCGAAGTTGGTCACGAAGAGGTAACGCCCGTCTTCGCCCAGGACGGAGAAGTTGGGCGCCTTGCCGACTTTGACCTTCTTGACCTGACTCACCTGAACCGACGAGGCGGCCAGAAACGGCAGGCAAGCGGCGATGACCCAAAGTCCGATGGTCTTCCTGATTTCGTTCATGATTCCCCCACGATCGATTTAGAGACCGTACCGGTTTTCCCGCGTCGTTGCCGGCAGGCTCGAACCGTATTCTTCATCAAAAGCGCGATGGTCAAGGGGCCGACGCCTCCCGGCACCGGCGTCACCGCCGCGGCCCATCCCGGCGCGGCCTGGGGGTGGACGTCGCCCACCAGCACCGAGCCCCTCTTGTCGAACGCCGCCAGTTTGCGCGAACCATCGCCGAAAAGGCGAATGACCTCGTCCCGGTCCCGGAGCAGGTTGACTCCCACGTCAATGACGACGGCGCCCTTCTTGATGTAGTCCCGCGTAAGCAGAGCCGGCCGGCCCACCGCGGCGACCAGAATATCGGCGCGGCGGCAGACCTGGGGCAGGTCCCGGGTCCGGGAATGGCAGACGGTGACCGTGGCATGTTCCTGGAGCAGCAGAAAAAACATGGGCTTGCCCACGATATTGCTCCTTCCCACCACCACCGCCTCGGCCCCCCGGAGGGGGATCCCCTCGCGGAACAGCAACTCCATGATTCCCTGCGGCGTACAGGGCACCAGGCCCGGATTTCCGGAGCAGAGTCTCCCCGTATTCACCGGGTGGAACCCGTCCACGTCCTTGTCCGGCCGAACCGCCATCAGCGTGCGCTCGGTGTCGATGTGGGAGGGCAGGGGCATCTGCACCAGGATGGCGTCGATCCGGTCCGTTTCGTTGAGCCTTTGGACGACCGCCAGCAACTCTTCGGTGGTGGTCTCCGCCGGGAACTCCACCGCTTTCGAATGCATTCCCAACTCCCGGCAGGCCCGGGTCTTGCTGGCCACGTAGAAGCGCGAGGCCGGATTGTCCCCCACCAGGACCGTGGCCAGACCCGGAACCACGCCGCCCGACGTCAGCGTCCGGATCTCCTGCGACAGTTCACTCTTGATCCGGGCGGCGACCTTCTTGCCGTCCAGCAGACGGGTCTCCATGAATTCCCTCGGTAGATGAATCATACCAATTGAAAGGGCCGCGTCTCCATCCCGGGACAAGGAGCCGCTCATCGCAGAAGAATGCGGGTCAAGGGAACAGCCGGTGGAGCATCCTGGGAAAGGGAATGGTCTCCCGGACATGGGGAATCCCGCAGATCCAGGAGAGGACCCGTTCGATTCCCAGGCCGAACCCGGAGTGGGGCACGCTGCCGTATTTCCGCAAATCCAGGTACCAGGAGAGTGGTTCCACGGGGAGGTCGTGCTCCCGCACCCTTTCCATCAGGAGGTCGTAGTCGTGGATCCGCTGGCTTCCCCCGATGATCTCCCCGTATCCTTCCGGCGCCAGCATGTCCATGCAGAGCGCCAAGTCGGGGTTCTCCGGATCCGGTTCCATGTAGAAACCCTTGACGGCGGCGGGATAGCGGTGAACCATGACCGGCCGGTCGAACCGGGAGGAGACGATGGTCTCGTCGGTTCCCCCCAGGTCCGCTCCCCGGGGCGTCTCGCTGCCCTCCTGCTCCAGCAGATCGAAGGCTTCGGCGTAGGTGAGCCTGGGAAACGGAGGTGTCACCTTCTTCAGCGGTCCCGTGTCGCGGCCCAGGATCGACAGTTCCTCCTCGCCTTCCCTCAGGGCTTCGGCCACCAGGTAGGAGACGAACTCCTCGGCCAGGACCATGATGTCGTCCAGATCGGCGTAGGCCACTTCCGGCTCCACCATCCAGAACTCCATCAGGTGCCGGCGGGTCTTGGACTTCTCGGCGCGGAAGGTGGGGCCGAAGCAGTAGACCTTGCCGAAGGACATGCAGGAGGCCTCGCTGTACAGTTGCCCGCTCTGGCTCAGGTAGGCCGGGGTGTCGAAGTACTTCACCGGAAAGAGATTCGTCGTCCCTTCGCACGCGACGGGAGTCAGGATCGGCGTGTCCACCAGCACGAATCCACGCTCGTCGAAGAAGTCGCGGGCGGCCTTGATCAACTGATGCCGTATCCGCAGGATCGCGTGCTGCCGGGACGACCTCAGCCAGAGATGCCGGTGGTCCATGAGGAAGGAGGTCCCGTGCTCCTTGGGCGTGATGGGATAGCTTTGCGCGATCTGCACCACCTCCATCCCGCTGGCGTCCAGCTCGTAGCCGCCGGGCGCCCGCTTGTCCCGCCGGACCGTACCGGTAATCTGCAGGGAGGATTCCTGGGTCAGAGCCTCGGCGGCCTCGAAGACTTCGCGGGCCACATTTCCCTTGAACAGGACCGACTGAATCACGCCGGTACCGTCCCGGACCAGAAGGAACCACAATCGTCCCTTGTGGGTCTTGTTGTAGAGCCAGCCCTTGATGCTGACCTCGCGGCCCACGTGGGACGGAACGTCTCGAATATAGACCTGGGTCAGCATGAAACCCGCCCTGCAGCAGCCACCTGCGCCTCGACCAAAGCCTGAATATAGGGGAACTCGGGAATCGTCTTCAAGGCGGCGGAGACCCGCTCCAGGGTGCCCGGAATGTAGGCTCCGTACGCCTCTCTCCCCAGTGCGCCAGCCTGGTACCCGAAGGTGCCCAACGCCTTCAGAAGTCTCTGAATGGCCGCGAGATGGAACTGGCGCCGGAACTGTCCGGCGTCCACCGCCGGGGCTCCTCCCTGCAGGTAGAAGTCCACGAGTTCCTCGACCTCGCCGGGAGGCAGATCGATGGAATCCAACAGGAGAGACACCAGATCGTACGCCTGGGGTCCGAGGCGGGCGTCCTGGAAGTCGATCATGTAAACCCGTCCCTCCTTCAGCATCAGGTTCCTGACCTGGTAGTCCCGGTGGCAGACAAACCGCTCGGCCTCGGCGAGTTCGCCGCAGAGCGCCAGGCACTCGGATGCGAGCTTCTCCCGCTCGACGCGGACGGAGGAGTAACCTTCCAGGAAGTGCCGCCGGAAGAACTGGAGCTCCCAGGTCAGTTTCTCCAGATCGAACGCCAGTTGCAGAACCGGCCAATCCGGATCCGCCGCCTGGGGCCCCTTCCGCTGGAGGACGATCAGGTGCTGGGCGGCCTGACACAGCAGCCGTTTCCGCTCCCGGGTTCCCGCCCCGCGCAGGCGCCGCTCCAGGGTCATGTCGCCCAGGTCTTCCTGCAGCACCGCGCCCAGGTCTCCGTCAACGGCGTGGATCCGCGGGATCGGCAGACCGATGCGGCGGAGCATCCGATAGACCTGAAGGTAGGTCGACTCAGCCGGGTCGAAAGGTTCCGGGTACAGGGTCAGGATGGCGGTCTCCGAGTCCGGGACCCTGCACCTGAAGTATTCGCGGGTGGAAGCGTCTCCCTTCAGCTTCCGGATTCCCCAGGCTCCGGCGCCCGGAAGCTCCTTCTCCAGAAACCGCTGGATCCCCTCGTCGAAGTGCATGGCTCAGGCTCACTCTACCGTAGCGGGGTGGCCCTCTACGGAACCGTCTCCTTGCCCGGCCGGGGTCCTTCCAGCGGCCAGGTCCAGTAATCCGGATGGGTCTCGCCGGTGGGCCGAAGCGGCGCCGGGAAGGGGGGTGTCACCACGACGTTGGACAGCCGGGTCCCCGCGGGAATCTCCACCTCGCCGGCGACGATCGAGTCCCGCAGCCGGCAACGGGAGCCCAGGCGGGCGCCGTCCCAGATCACGCAGCGCTCAAGAGCGGTCCCCTCCGGGACCCGGACGCCGCTCCCCAGAACCACGCTCCGGCAATTCTTCCCGCCGGAATGCTCCGGGAGCTGGTTCAGACCCCTTCGGGCAAGCAGTCCCATCGACTTTTCCAGGTACCGCTCGGGGGTGCTGCACTCGAACCAGTGAGCCCGGCTGACAAATCCAATGACGGGTCCGCGCCGGGCCACCAACGGTTCGTAGATCTGCTTGACCAGGTCGGAGGGGCCCTCCGGAATCAGGTCCAGAACGGCGGCGGAGAGGATCTGGACGCCGGTGAACACGTAGCCGGGCCCGTCCGCCCGTCCCGGCAGATCCTGTCCGAAGGCTCGAATCCGTCCGTCTCCGGCCAGGAAGACGGGCCGGAAGGGATCTTCCGGTTTCCGCGGCACCAGGACCAGGGTCGCCAGCGCGCCGCTCCGGTGGTGGGTGGCCAGAACCGGACCCAGATCCTGTTCGAAATAGATCTTCCCGTTGCAGACCACGAAGGGCTCCGCCCCCCAGAAATCCCGGACCCGCCCCACGGCTCCGGCCGTGCCCAAGATTTCCGTTTCCGGTGAATAGCGAACCTTCGGCGTCACCCCCTCCAGCGCCCCGGTCACCGATCGGCCCAGGTGATGCAGGTTCACCACCACCTCCCCGATCCGCAGGGAATCCAGCAGGTCGAAGGCATGGCGGATCAGGGGACGGTTCAAGAGGGGAACGGCCGGCTTGGCCCGGAGCCAGGTCAGCGGACGCAGGCGGCTGCCCAGCCCGGCCGCGAGAATCATTGCCTTCATTCTGTTTCCGGGGCCCCGAGGCCGTGCTCCCGATACAACCTGGGGTAACTCTCACGAATGAATGACGCCGGGTCCCAACCCATGAGCTCCACCACCGCCCGAATCGATTCCTCCGGGCCTTCGACCTCGGCGAAAAAGCCGATGGGCGTCTCATCCAGCGCGACGGTGACTGTCCCCAACGGGACTGTCACCGATGGGGCGGGTGCCCCGACGGTGACTGTCCCCAAGTCCG